>CAXRGK010000037.1:0-16847 GCA_964230145.1 Burkholderiaceae bacterium
GAGATATTCACAAATCAGGGCTGGCCATTGGACGTCACCTGGGTGCCAACAGCCCCACCGCGACACTTCCATAATGGCCCGATGTTTCCCTCGACATGGATTGCGCCGGGACTCTCCGGCATGGTGCGGGGCCGGCAACAGGGGCAGGCGGTCCGGGCGCAGGCCCTCCACAGCCGCAACACCTATGCCCGCCTGTTCGCGCACTGCGGCATCGACTGGGCCACGGCCTGCGAGCGCGCCTTGGCTTACCGTCCGGTGATCGAAGCCCTCGATCCGGAACTGATGCAGGAAATCGGAGGCCTGGCGGAAGGTTGCGGACTGGGTCTGACCGAGGTGCTGGCGCTCAACTGCCGCACCGAAATCCTGCCCCCGGGCTTTTTGGGTACGGCCACCGTGGATGCCCGTCTGGCCCTGGCATCAAACCGCGCAGCAGGCCTGCCCGACTGGCTGGAAAACGACGCCCTCGACCCCGCTGCTGAAGACGGCGAATGCACCGCCATGGTGGTCAACCCGACGGCCGCCCAGGATGGCCAGACCTGGCTCGCACAGAACTGGGACTGGCTGGGTCGACAACGCCAGGCCCTGGTGCTGCTGGAAACCAGCGCTCCGCAAGGCACCCGGTTCATCACACTGACCGAAGGCGGCATGCTGGCCAAGATCGGCATGAACGCGCACGGTTTTGCCCTGGGCCTGAACATCCTGCGCTCACACGACGACGGGCGACGCCCCGGCGTGCCGGTGCATGTGCTGCTGCGGCATTTGCTGGGCTTTTCCAGCGTGGCGGCCGTGCGCCAGGAGCTTGAACGCATTGGGCGTACGCTGGGCTTTGGCGCGGCTTCCAACATCCCCTGTGCCGACGCGAATGGCGAGGTGGCCTGCTTTGAAGTGGCACCTGCAGGCTGGGCAGAACTGCGCCCCGAGCAAGGTGTCGCGGTGCACACCAACCATTTCGTCTGTGACAGCCTGCTGGGCGCACAGGCCCCCATGGGCCAGACGCTGTCGAGCCAGCCTCGGCTGGACACCGCAGGGCGGCATGCCCGAAATGTCCCACTGGGCTTTGACGCGCTGCAAACTTTCCTGCGCGACGAGTCGGACGGCCACCTCTCGATCTGCCGCTCGCCGGATCCCGCATTGCCGCCAGAAGGCCGGGTCGAAAGCGTGGCCGGCATCATCATGAACACGACCGCACGCGAGATCTGGATCGCGCCGGACGTGCCCAGCCGCTGCGCCTTCGAACCAATCGACACGAGCGGTCTGAAGGCCGGCTGAAACCCTCAGCCCATGCGCGGGCGTGGCACCGGGTGCACCGACTCGAAGGCCCGCGCGGCGCGCAGCACCAGGGCATCGCCAAACATGGGCCCCACGATCTGCAGACCCATGGGCAGCCCCTTGGAAGTCAGGCCGCAAGGCACAGTGATGGCCGGCTGCTGGGTCAGGTTGAAGGGGTAGCTGAACGGCGTCCAGCCGAGCATGGCCTGCGGGTCCATCGGCACTGTGCCGGCAGGTCGCGCCTCGAAGGCCGGCACCGCCACGCTGGGGGTGACCAGCAGGTCGTAACGCTGCATGAACTGGCGCATGTGCGAGCCCAGGGCCCCTCGGCGCAGGTTCAGCTGCTGCACCTGAGCAGCCGACAGCTGTGCGCCCAAAGCCGCCTCGGCGCGGAAGTCGGGGTCGGTCACGGCCTGTTGCTCCGGCGTGAGACCACTCCAGACGGTGTGTGCGCCCAGGAACCACAGGCCGGTGGTGATGTCCAGCGGATCGTCAAAACCCGGATCCACTTGCTCCACATGCGCACCCAGTGCCTGCAGCTGGCGCACCCCTGCATCCACCGCTGCCGCGATTTCGGGATGCACATTCCTGGCGTAACCCAGCGTCGGCGAATAGGCGATACGCAGGCCGCGGATGCCGTCTTCCAGCCCCACGGTGTAGTCGGTGGACTCTGGCGGCAGCGAGGTCCAGTCGCGGGCATCGGGCTTCTTGAGGACGTTCATCATCAGCGCCGCATCGCGCACGCTCATGGTGTGTGGTCCCAGGTGCGCCACACTGCCAAAGGGCGAGAGCGGGTAAGCCGGCACCCGGCCGAAACTGGGCTTGAGACCCACATTGCCACAGAACGCGGCCGGAATGCGCACGCTGCCGGCGCCGTCGGTGCCCACCCCCAGCGGGCCCAGACCAGCCGCCACGGCTGCCGCCGCACCGCCTGATGAGCCGCCGGGGGTGTGCGCGGTGTTCCACGGGTTGCGTGTGATGCCCGTGGCCGGCGAATTGGTCTCGCCCTTGCAGCCGAACTCGGGGGTGGTGGTCTTGCCCAGCAGCACCGCACCGGCTTCACGCAGGCGCGCGGTGGCGGGCGCGTCCACATCCCAGGCCTGCTGGGGATCGATGGTGCGGCTGCCACGCAGGGTGGGCCAGCCGCGCGTGAGGATCAGGTCCTTGATCGTGGTCGGCACACCCTCCAGTTCTCCCACCGGTGCGCCACTGCTGCGGTGTGCCTGCCAGCGCGCTTCGCTGGCGCGGGCACTGGCCAGGGCAGCGTCGGGGTCCACCACGCAGAACGCGTTGATTTGGGGATTGAGCCGCTCGATGCGCGCGAGCACCGCCTGGGTGGCCTCCACCGGGCTGGCCTGTCCGCTGCGGTAGAGCTGCAACAGTTCGTGGGCGGGGCACTGGGTGAGGTCGGTGGCGTTCATGCGGGTCTCCTACGGGCGGGTGCGGGTCTGTGGGCTGAGCTTTTTCCAGGGCAAGTCGCCGGGGTCGGCGGCCATCGGTCCGGCCGCCTTGGCCACGAGCACCCGGCTGGCGATCGGGGTGAAATCGGCGCGGAAATGGTTGGAACTCTTGACCACCAGAATCTTCATCTGCTCGGGCTGGATGCCCACGGCACGGAAGAGTTCCCGGTCAAGCATCTGCATCTTGCCGCTGGCCACAGCGATCAACACGCCGTCCATTTCCAGACAGGCACACGGTCCGATGCGCACCTTCACACCGGTCATCATCGGGCCCTTGATCTCGCACACGTCCTCACCGAGCGCACGCACCACAAAGCGCCCTTGCAGCGGTGGGTCGCTGGACTGACCTGTGAAGGTGGGAACAGCCTGGCCCAGCGCGAGTTCGAGCACCGCACCCACGCCGGCCTCGTGCGCCTTGCGTGCGGCCTCGGGGTCGTACAGCAGGCCCAGTGCCACCTGTCCCGGCCATTGGCGTCCGGCACCTTGCTGCAGCAGCGCGTGCAACATGCCGGTGGTGTTGCTGTCACCGCCCGCGCCAGGGTTGTCCTGCGTGTCGGCGATCACCACCGGAGCGGACTGGTTCTCGGCCACCGCCAGCGCCTGCTGCACCGCCTCGTGCGCAGGCAGAAAGTCAGGCCGCCACTGCCGCGGCTCGCCGGCACGCGCATACAGGCGCTCTACGGCCTGCTGCGCAGAGCCACCGTGTCCCCAGACCACCGGACCGCACTCGGCAAAGTCCGAGGCCGGAAATCCCATGCAGAAACTCAACATGCAACCGGTCTGCGCTTCGATGTCGGAGAGCGCTTCATACACCTCGCGGGCTGGCGACATCCAGGTGCTTTGCGCATTGAGGGGAATCAGGAAAGGCAACCGTTGTGCCTGCATTTCGGCCTTGCGCCCATTGCGCAGGCGCTCGCGCAGCAAGCGTGCAGCGCGCTCGCCGGTGTCGGCCATGTCGATGTGCGGGTAGGTCCGGTACGCCACCAGGCCATCGGATTGCGCCAGCATGCGCTGCGTCACGTTGGCGTGCAGGTCCAGACTGGCCACAATGGGCACGCGCAGCCCCACCAGTGCACGGATGCGGGCGATCAGCTCGCCTTCGCTGTCGTCGGCATGCTCGGCCACGGCAGCGCCGTGCAGGTCGAGGTAAACACCGTCCAGCCCTTGCACCATGGCGGCACGCACATCTTCCAGGATGGCGGCACTGATGCGTTCAAAAGCATCACGCGTGACGTAGGACGACGGTGTGGCGCCGGCCCAGGCCGAAGGCACCAGTTGCCAGCCTTCGCGCTTTGCCGCGTCAATGAAACCACCCACCGGGATGTTGACGCCCGTGAGCTGGTCGATCATCGCCTGACCACGCACATAGGCAGGAAAGCTCTCGCCGGTCTGGAACGCGGCCCAGTCGGCCAGGCTGGGGGCGAAGGTGTTGGTTTCGTGCTGGTAGCCAGCGATCAGGATGCGCGTCATGCGGGGGCATCCTCCATTGCAGGCAAAGCGGCCGGCGCCGCGTCGAACAGGCTGCGGGTATAGGCGTGCTGCGGCCGGGCATACAGCTCGGCAGTCGGCCCCTGCTCGACGATGCGGCCCTGGTGCATGACGATGACGCGGTCACACAGCTGCGCCGCCACGCGCAGGTCATGGGTGATGAACAGCAGGCCAAGGCCCAGTCGGTCCTGCGCCTCGCGCAGCAGCTTGAGAATCTGCGCCTGCACGCTCACATCCAGCGCGCTCACGGCCTCGTCGGCCACCAGCACCTGCGGTTTGCAGGCCAGTGCGCGGGCAATCGCCAGGCGCTGGCGCTGGCCACCACTGAACTGGCTCGGGTAACGCTGCAGCGCGTCGACCGGCAGGCGCACCTGCTGCATCAGTTCGGCCGCCAGCGCTTCGGCTTCGGCCTGGCTCTGACCGAAATTCATCGCGCCTTCGACCAGGGACTGGCCCACCGTGCGGCGCGGGTTGAGCGAGCGGTTCGGATCCTGGAACACCACCTGCACCCGGTGGCGCAGTGGACGCAGGCGCCCCTCGGGCAGCGTGGCCACTTCCTCAGCGCCCCAATGGATCCGGCCCTCGGTCGGATCAATCAGCCGGATCAGGCAGCGCGCAAAAGTGGATTTGCCCGAACCCGATTCGCCCACGATGCCCACGGTCTCGCCGGCGCGCACGGCCACGGCCGCATCGCGCAGCGCCTGGGTCGGGCGGGCGCGGCCCAGCCAGTCACGGGCGATGTAGGTCTTGCCCACGCCCTGACCTGCGAGCAGGGCTGCCCCCGCCGGTTCGGGCCGGGGCGCAGGCGGCGTCATGCCGGGCACCGCAGCCAGCAGCTGGCGGGTATAGGCTTCGCGCGGGCGGCGCAGCACCTCACCTTTGGGACCGCTTTCAACCGCACGGCCCTGGTGCATGACCAGCACCTCGTCGGCGATTTCGGCCACCACCCCCATGTCGTGGGTGATGAACAGCACCGCACTGCCCTGCTCGCGCTGGAGGTCTGCGATCAGGCGCAGGATTTCTTTTTGGGTGGTCACGTCCAGCGCCGTGGTCGGTTCGTCGCAGATCAGAAGCGCCGGCTTGAGGATGACGGCCATCGCGATCACGATGCGCTGGCGTTGACCGCCGCTGAGCTGGTGCGGGTAGCTGCGCAGCATGCGCTCGGGGTCAGGGAGCCTGACCCGCTCGAACACCTGCAGGATCTCGGCGCGGCGCTTGGCGGCGGGCCAATCGGTGTGCGTGGCCAGCAATTCATCGACCTGGTCACCGCAGGTCATCACCGGGTTGAGGGCTGTCATCGGCTCCTGGAACACCATGCCCATGGTGCGACCGCGCAGTTCGCGCAGGCGCGCAGGCGCAGCCTTGAGCAGAGACTCGCCCTGCAGCAACACCTCGCCCGCGTCAGGCCGCAAGGCCTTGTCGAGCAGGCCCATCACGGTGGTGGCCATGACCGATTTGCCGGAGCCGGACTCACCCACCACGCACAAGGTCTTGCCGGCGGCGATGCGCAGGGAAATGCCCTGCACCGCATGCATGCGGTCACCCCCGGCGGGCAAGGCCACCGACAGGCCGTGGATCGAGAGGATCGCTTCAGACATCAGGCGCCCCGCTTCGCAAACTTGGGATCGAGCACATCGCGCAGGCCGTCGCCCAGCAAATTGATGGCCAGTACCGTGGGCACCAGAAACAGCGCGGGAAACAGCACATTGCCCGGGTACTGGGTGAACTGCACACGGCCCTCGGCCATGATGTTGCCCCAGGTCGGGATGTCGGCCGGCAAGCCCAGGCCCAGGAAACTCAGAATGGCTTCGGTCAGCACCGCACTGGCAGCAATGAAGGTGCCCTGCACGATCAGCGGCGCCATGGCGTTGGGCAGGATGTGGCGCAGCAGGATCACCGGTGTGGGCGTGGCCAATGCCTTGGCCGCTTCCACAAAGGGTTCCTCACGCAACGTGAGCACCAGCGAGCGCACCAGACGCGTCACGCGCGGAATCTCGGGAATGGCAATCGCCACGATCACGGTCCACAACTTGGCCCCCATGGCTGCGACCAGCGCAATCGCCAGCAGGATCGCAGGAATCGCCATCAAGCCGTCCATGAAGCGCATCAGCACCGCGTCGAGCGTGCGAAAGTAACCAGCCAGCATGCCCAGCAGCCCCCCCACCAGCAAAGCCACGATGGCTGTGAACAGCCCCACCACCAGCGACACGCGGGTGCCATAGAGCACGCGGCTGTAGATGTCGCGTCCAAAATTGTCGGCGCCCATCCAGAAGGTGTGCGCCAGGCTGGTGCCGTCCAGCAGCGAGAAGGTGCCGTGCGCACCGGCCTGGGTGTTGATGTTGGCCGAGTCCATGGCTGCCGGATCGACCGTGCCCAGCCAGGGCGCCAGCAACGCCAGCGCGATCAGCACGCCCAGCACCGAGGCACCAAAGCGGATGGCGCTGTGCGCCAGGAGTTTTCGAACGACAGACTTCATCAGTAACGAATCCTCGGATCCAGCCAGAGGTAGCTCAGGTCCACCAGCAGGTTGATCAGCACATAGAGCAGGCTGAAGAACAGCACCACGCCCTGGATCACCGGGAAGTCGCGGTTGAGCACCGCGTCCACGGTGAGCGAGCCCAGGCCCGGAATGGAATACACCGTCTCGGTCACCACCACGCCGCCAATCAGCAGGGCGATACCGATGCCGATCACGGTCACGATGGGCACCGCCGCATTGGCCAGCGCATGGCGCAGCAACACCATCTGTTCAGTGATGCCCTTGGCGCGTGCCGTGCGGATGTAGTCTTCGGTCAGCGCCTCGGACACGCTGGCGCGCGTGACCCGGGCGATCAGCGCCACATAGATGGTGGCCAGCGTGCACCAGGGCAGCACCAGTTGGGCAGCCCAGGCGCCGATGCCTTGCGAGGCGTCACCGAACAGGCGCCGATAGCCCTGTACGGGCAACCATTGCAGCTCGATGGCAAACACCCAGATCAGCACATAGCCAATCACGAACACCGGCACCGAAAAACCAGCCACTGCAAAGCCCGAGAGGATGCGGTCCAGCCAGCCGCCCATGCGCCAGGCGGCCAGCGTGCCCAGCGGCACCGCCACCAACACCGCCAGCACCATGGTGCCCGCCGCCAGCGACAGCGTGGGCTCGATGCGCTGGGCAATCAGTTCGGTGACCGGCTTGTTCAGATAGAAGGAATAGCCCAGATCGCCCTGCACCACATTGCCCAGCCAGATCATGAACTGGGTGATGAGGGGCTTGGTCAAGCCGAGCTGTTCCCGGATGCGATCGATGTCTTCATTGGTGGCGTTGTTGCCGGCAATGACGGCAGCCGGATCACCGGGCGTGAGCCGCAGGATCAGGAAGACCACCACCGCGACGACGAACAGCACGGGGATCAGCGCCAGCAGGCGCTGCATCAAAAAGCGCAGCATGGACTTCAGCCGCCTTTCAGGTCAGGTTTTCAGTTCTTCTTGATGTTCCAGTACACCTGCGCACCGCCGGGCACGAGGCCGCTGATGTTCTTGCGCAGGGCAGCTGGATTGAAGTACTGGCCCAGCGGCACATGCGAGGCGGTTTCCATGGCGCGCAGCTGGATCTGCTCGGCGATCTGCTTTTTCTGGGCGTCGGTGCTGGATTGGGCGAACTTGACCTTGAGGTCTTCGATCTCCTTGTCGTCCTGCCAGCCGAACCAGCCTTTGTCGCCAGCGGCGTTCATCATGGCCATGGTCAGCGGGTTGAGGATGTCACCGGCCGTCCAGGCGGTCATGAAGGCGTTCCAGCCGCCCTGGGCCGGCGCATCCTTTTTGGCGCGGCGGGCCACCAGCGTGGCCCAGTCCATCTGCTGCATGTCCACCTTGAAGCCGGCGGCTTCAAGTTGTTGCTTGGCCACCAGCGGCAGCTTGGCAATCGCGGCCAGGTCGGTCGGTCGCATCAGCACCACGGGCGTGCCGTCGTAGCCGGCATCCTTGAGCATCTGCGCCGCCTTCTTGGGGTCGGCCATGCCGGTGTAAATGCCAGTCTTGTCGCTGGCCAGCGGCGTACCGCAGGGGTACATGCTCTTGCAGAAGGTGTACATGCCCGGTGCGCCCACCTGCGTCTTAAGGTGCGCCTCCTGGCCCAGCGCCACCATGGCCGCCTGGCGGATCTTCACGTTGTTGAAGGGCGCATGCAGGTGGTTGAAGCGCAGGATGTACTGCAAGCCTGCTGGCTGGGCGTCCACGATCTGGATGTCTTTCTGGGCCTTGAGCGAGGCGTACTGCTCAAAGGTCGGCTGTTCGACGATGTCGACCTCACCGGCCACCAGCGCATTGAACTGCGTCTGCGGGTCACGGATGATGACCCACTCCACGCGGTCCAGGTAGACGTTCTTGCCACCCGTGGTGCCATCGGGGGCCTCGCTGCGCGGCTTGTATTTCTCGTTCTTCACATACACCAGACGCTCGCCCGGCTTGTATTCGGCGGGCACGAACTTGTAGGGGCCCGAGCCGATGTGCTCCTTGATTTGTTCGCTGCCCGGCGTCGCGGCGATGCGTGCCGGCATGATGAAGGGCACATTGGATGAGGGCTTGCCCAGCGCATCGAGCATCACGCCAAAAGGCTTGTTGAGCTTGATGACAAAGGTTTTGGCATCGGGGGTGGCATAGCTCTCGACACTGCGGGCCATGACGCCACCAAAGCTGTCGCGGCTGGCCCAGCGCTTGAGCGAGGCGACCACGTCCTCGCTGGTGACCGGCTTGCCGTCGTGGAACTCCAGTCCATCGCGCAGGGTGAAGGTCCAGGTCAGGCTGTCCTTGCTCACGCTCCACTTGTCGACCATCTGCGGCTTGACCTTGCCGGCCAGATCGGTGCCGAACAGGGTGTCATAGATCATGTAGCCGTGGTTGCGGGTCACGAAGGCCGTGGTCCAGATCGGGTCCAGAATGGTGATGTTCGAGTGCGGCACGACCTTGAGGGTCTTGCCCGCTTGAGCCTGGACAGCCACAGGTGCGAGCAGTGATGCGGTCAGCACCGCCAAGGCAAACAGAGATCGACGTTGCATGATTAACTCCTGTCTGATGCATGGGTCATGGAATTGCATAGCACTATAAGTCTCAAATGTGGTGCACCACACCCGGGACAATACCCATTCTGGTGCGGCTGGCATGTCCCACGGGCAACATACAGCAATAGATATGCCAGAAACAAAAACGGGCCGCAGTCACAGGGACTGCGGCCCGATCGAGGACGCGCTCGACCTGCGCGCCTCAACTCAGAGATGGATCACTTGTAGAGCACCTGCGGCAACCACAGACCGATTTGGGGCCAGATGTACAGCAGCACAATGGCCACCACCTGGATACCCATGAAGGGCAACATGCCTGCAAAGATCTGGTTGAGCGTCACATGCGGCGGGCTGACGCCTTTGAGGTAGAAGGCGCTCATGGCCACAGGCGGACTCAAGAAGGCCGTCTGCAAGTTCAGCGCCACCAGCAAGCCAAAGAACAACGGATCGACACCGAAATTGTCCAGAAGCGGGATGAAGATCGGCATGAAGATCACAATGATCTCGGTCCACTCCAAAGGCCAGCCCAAGATGAAAATGATCACCTGGCTGAGGATGAGGAATTCGGTCTTGGTCAGGTTCATCCCCAACACCCACTGCTCGACCAGCTCCTGCCCACCCAGCAAGGCAAACGCGGCCGAGAAAATGGCTGAGCCCACGAACAGCCAGCACACCATGGCGCTGGTTTTGGCCGTGAGGAACACCGACTCCTTGACGACATTGAAGGTCAGCTGCCTGTAGGCCGCTGCCAGCAGGAACCCACCGAGCGCACCGACTGCAGCTGCCTCGGTCGGCGTGGCCAAACCGAAAACGATCGATCCCAGCACAGCCAGAATCAACACCAGCAACGGGAAAAAGCTCGACAGCAACATCTTGAAGACTTCAAGACGGGCATAGCTGAGGACCGCATAGAAGGCCAGCATTGCAGCAGCCCCTGCACCCAAGCCAATCCAGTAGCCCGCAGGCGCTGGCTGAGCGGTGGCTGCCGGCGCGTCGCTTGCAGCAGAGGCGGCCGCCGCATCCGCAGTGGACTGGGCAACCGCAGGCTGTGGCGCCGAGGCCTCATCGGCCTCGCTGCCCGGAGGCTCCTGCAACCCTCCCTCCTGCTCAGCACCCTCAGGTTCAGCCAGGCCACCCTCGTCTGCATCGGACGACTTCTCCTCGCTTCCCATCTCCTGCAGTTCCACCACCTCTTCGGCAGGCGCCACACGGGTCACACTCTGGTAGCTGGTCACAGCCACCATCGCGAACAACACCGCTGGCGCGAGCACGATGGCCAGCTGGCCCAGCAAATACCGGCTGGACACGCCGGCATTGCGCTGCCCCTTGAGGGCGTTGAGCAGACCCGTCAGGGCGCGCTTGGCTGGTTCGGCTCCGATGTTGCGCAACGGCTCTGGCAAATGAACTGTGCGTTGTTCCAAGGAAAGGGGCGGTGCCATGTCCGGCCTGATCTTGGCCAAGATGATGACGTAGACGATATACAGGCCAGCCAGCATCAGACCAGGGAAGAAAGCGCCCGCATACAGCTGCACCACCGACACTCCAGCGGTCGCACCATAGACGATCAGCAGCACACTGGGCGGAATCAGGATGCCCAGGCAGCCACCGGCCGTGATGGCGCCGGCAGACATGCGCACGTCATACCCGGCCTTGAGCATTTGCGGAAAGGCCAGCAAGCCCATGAGCGTGACCACCGCACCCACGATGCCGGTGGCTGTGGCAAACACGGCACAGGTGACCAGCGTGGCGACTGCGAGCGAGCCGGGGACACGGGCAAGGGCCAGGTGCAGACTGCGGAACAGCTTGTCAATCAGGTTGGCGCGCTCAACCAGATAACCCATGAACACGAACAGCGGAATCGAAATGAGCACATCGTTGCCCATGACCGAAAACGCACGCTGCACCATCAGGTCCAGTGTCTGGCGGATCGCGCCGCTGGCACTTTGGTCACCGGAATGGTAGGCAAAAAAGGTGAACAGCATGCCCATGCCCATGAGGGTAAAGGCCGTCGGAAAGCCCAGCATGATGGCCACCACCACCAGCGACAGCATGAGCAGGCCGTAGTGGCCGTTGGTCATTTTGTCGACGCTGAGCACCATGGTCAGCGCAGCCAGCCCGATGATGCCCATCAGGATGAAACCAAACCAGAGTTCCTTGCGAATCTTCATGCTGCACCTCCCTTGCCCGTCACGTATTTGTCCAATGCCTCGATATCACTGTCTTTGACGTGCACCATTTCCTTGAGCTTGTCGACGTCAACCTCCTCCACATCCTCTTCACGTGAGGGCCACTCGCCGGTCTGCAGGCAGATCACACAGCGAACAATTTCCACCACGCCCTGCAGCAGCAAGATGAAGCCGGCAATCGGCACCACAAACTTGAAGGGATAGACCGGCAGCGGGTCGGCGTTGAACGTCTGTTCGCGGATGGCCAGCGACGCGTTCGCGAAGTCCCAGCCGGCCCAGGTGAGCGCGACGATGCCCGGCAGAAAAAACACGATGTAAAGGATCAGGTCGATCGTGGCCTGCGTGCGCGGCTGGAAAAAACCGTAGAGCACATCGCCGCGCACATGACCGTTTTTGGCCAGGGTATAGGCACCAGCCATCATGAACAGCACACCGTAGAGCATGATCTGCGCATCCAGCACCCAGGCATGCGGCTTGTTGAGCACGTATCGCGAAAACACCTCCCAGCTGATCAGCAGCGTCAGAAGCACCACTGACCAGGATGTAAATTTGCCAAACCAGGTGGACACGCGGTCCACGGTCAAAAGCATTTTTTGCATGACAACTTCCCACAAAAAAAGGGGGGCGCCAGGGCGCCCCACCATTCATGACATGCTGACTTGATCAGCCTTTTTTGGCCTTGCCAAAGTAGTGGCTGTAGGCCATCTTGAAATCGACGGTGTAATCGTTTTGCCACTGGCCAGCACGCTGGGCAAAGGCGCGTTGCGAATCCAGAACCTTTTTGAACAGCGGATTCTCGCCGCCCTTCTTGTCCATGATCTTGTCCCATGCGGTCAGCTGGGCCTTCAGGACAGCATCAGGCGTCTTGTAGAACTTGACACCGGCTTTCTTGAGTTCCTCGTAGTCCTTGGAGTTGCGCTCAATGGCCTTCCAGCTCATATCGGCACTGGCGGCCTGCACGGCATAGTCAACAATGGACTTGAGTTCGGTCGGCAAAGCATTGAGCTTGCCCTTGTTGAACAGGATTTCGAACTGTTCACCGCTCTGGTGGAAGCTCTGCAACATGCAGTTCTTGACCACGTCGGGGAAACCCAGCAGCTTGTCGGAAGAAGCATTATTGAACTCGGCACCATCAATGAGGCCGCGGTCCAGGGCCGGCACGATTTCACCGCCGGGCAGAGGGTTCACGGCAGCACCCATGTCGGTGTACATGTCGACGGCCAGACCCACGGTACGGAACTTGACGCCCTTCATGTCCGCCACTTTGGTGATCGGTTTTTTGAACCAGCCAAACGGTTGTGTGGGCATGGGTCCGTACAGGTAGGACACCACATCCATGTTCAGGCTCTTGTAAATCTCTTCGAGCAGAGCCTTGCCGCCGCCGTAGTTGTGCCAGGCCAGCAGCATGTTCGGATCCATGCCGAAAGAAGGGCCGGAACCCCAGAGGGCCAGGGCCGAGTTTTTGCCGTAGTGGTAAGCCACCACACCGTGACCACCGTCAAGCGTCCCCTTGGCTACAGCTTCGAGCAACTGGAAGGCCGGCACCACGGCGCCTGCGGGCAGCACCTCGATCTTGAGCTTGCCGCTGGCCATGTCATTGACCTTCTTGGCAAAGTCGAGAGCGTATTCGTGGAAGATGTCCTTGGATGGCCAGGTGCTTTGAAAACGCAGCGTGGTGGTCGTCTGGGCAGTGGCAATCATGGGTGCCGACATGGCGCCTGCGGCAACGGCAGCGCCCTTGAGCATGCCACGGCGGTTGGTCACGGTCTTCTTGTCTTGCATGAACAGCTCCAGTAAAGAAAGATGAGGAGACCGGAATGTCCAACAAGCGCCGCCGCCGCGCTACCGGGTTTTCACTGAAAACCTTCGTCAAATCCATCTTTCAGGGGCCTGACAGTCTTCCGGGCGACTTCACGCGGCACGTAAGCTGTTCAAAAGCTGCTCAGGTCACAGCCTGCCATGTCAGTTCTGTCGCCAGGGCAATCCGTGGAAACGCCAGCCACCTCTCTGGCCTCGGTGGGCGTTGGCGTCGGGATCCCCCTCAAAGCCCTCCAAAATGTTGTAAGCCTGAAGGCCCAACTCGGTGGCACGCTGGGCTGCCGCCACCGAACGCACACCGCTGCGGCACAGCAGCACCAGCTTTTTGCCACCTGCGCCGAGCGCCTGGATACCGGCATCGAAGTCGGGGTTCATCGCCATGCCTGGCCACTGCTTCCAGGCCAGCGCCTCGGCGCCGGGCACAAAACCGACCCAGGCGCGCTCGGCATCGGTACGCACATCCACCAGCACCGCCTCGCCGGCCTGCACCCAGGCCCAGGCCAGCTGCGGACTCACATCGCCCGCATAACCGTCGGCGGGCTGCACCTGTGCCATCGCATCGCCCCCAGCGTCGTGACGCAGGCCAGATGTCAGGTTGGCGGGCACAGCCTCGTCGATGCGTTGGGGCTTGGGCAGATTCAGCTGTTGCATGGTGTCGATGAATTCACGGAGAGATTTACCCGCCACACGGGCATTGCTGAGGCGCTCCTGACCAATGGTCGAGTGCGTGCGCCCCTGGTAGTCGTGGCCGGGCCAGACGATGGTGTCATCGGGCAGGGCAAACAGCACCTGCGTCAGGCTGCGGTACATGGCCTCGGCGCTGCCAGACTGGAAATCGGTGCGGCCGCATCCGTTGATCAGCAAAGTGTCACCGGTGAACACGTGACGCGCGCCTTCGGACTCCCAGACAAAGCACATGCTGCCGGCGGTGTGCCCGGGCGTGTGCAGGCAGCGCAGCTGCTGCCCCCCGAACGTCAGCACCTGACCGTCTGACAACTGCACAGATGCCGTACCGATTTGGCAGGCCTCGGGCGCTGCCGTGCGAGCACCTGCATGTTCGGCCAGGAGTCCTGCACTGGTGATGTGGTCCGCATGCGCATGGGTCTCGATCGCCCAGACCAGCTTGAGACCTTGCTCACGCAGCACCTGCAGGTCACGCTGCAACTGCTCGTCCACCGGGTCGATGATCAGGGCTTCGCGACTGGCTTCGTCGACCAGGATGTAGGTGTAAGTACTCGAAGCCGGGTCAAACAGCTGGATCGGGTTCATGGTCAGGTCGTCAGGCGAATTTGGTCAGCATTTCGGCGACATGGTCGGCCGACTGATCACCCTGTTCGATCATGCATCCCACCATAGAGAAGAAAGATTTGTCCAGCGCCTTGCGGGCTGCTGCCATCTGCTGTGCGATCTTTTCGCAGTCGGCATCGTCCTGGATCAGCTTCTGCAGACCTCGCAACTGCCCCTCGATGCGGGCCAGTCGGGCGCACAGGGCTTTTTTCTTTTCGGCATCAGCAATTCGGCTCACGGAGATCTCCTCGGCGGATCTGTCAACCGCCGTATGAAGAGCGATGATAGCGGCCTGCGCCATGTCCGCTGCCCATGCACGCCTCCAGGATCAGGAGACGCAGCCCGGGCTTGCCTGTCAGTGACAGGCAAGCCACAAGCCGCTAAGATGCGTGTTTTGAGTTGACGTTAACGTAAACGTCAATTAACCCAGAACACCGATCCGGAGACCCGCCATGACCGACTTGTCCGCCGAATTCAAGGCCCTGGCCGAATACCGCCCCACCAACAAGGTGCGCTTTGTCACCGCTGCCAGCCTGTTTGACGGCCATGACGCCGCGATCGGCATCATGCGCCGCATCCTGCAAAGCATGGGCGCCGAAGTCATCCACCTGGGCCACAACCGCTCGGTGGACGAGGTGGTGACCGCCGCCCTGCAGGAAGATGTGCAGGGCATCGCCGTCTCCAGCTACCAGGGCGGTCACAACGAATACTTCACCTACATGGTGCAGCTGCTCAAGGAACGCGGTGGCGAGAACATCCAGGTGTTTGGCGGTGGCGGCGGCGTGATCGTGCCCGCCGAAATCCGCATGCTGGCCGAGCATGGCGTGCGCATCTACAGCCCCGAAGACGGCCAGAAAATGGGCCTGGCCGGCATGATCGGCGAGATGGTGATGCGCGCCGACAAGGACTTTTCGTCGCTGGCACCGAAAAAGATCGAGGCCATCCAGGGCCATACCGACATGAGCTGGCGCGCCCTGGCGCAGCTGATGACGGCTTTGGAGAACGGCAAGGCCGACGCCAAAGTGGTGGAGGCCCTGCGCGCCGCAGCCGCCAAAACAAAAGTACCCGTGCTCGGAATCACCGGCACGGGCGGTGCCGGCAAGTCCAGCCTGACCGACGAACTGGTGCGCCGCCTGCGCCTGGACCAGGACGACAACCTGCGTGTGGCCGTGGTGTCCATCGACCCCTCCCGTCGCAAGAGCGGAGGCGCGCTGCTGGGCGACCGCATCCGCATGAACGCCATCGGTCCCTGGAGCAAGGGCTCACGCGTCTTCATGCGTTCGCTGGCCACACGCGATTTCGGCTCCGAGATTTCGGCTGCGCTGCCCGACGTGGTCGCCGCCTGCAAGGTGGCCGGTTTCGACCTGGTGATTGTCGAGACCTCGGGCATTGGCCAGGGCGATGCCGCTATCGTGCCGCATGTCGATGTGCCCATGTACGTCATGACCCCCGAATTCGGCGCCGCCAGCCAGCTCGAAAAAATCGACATGCTGGACTTCGCCGAGTTCGTCGCCATCAACAAGTTCGACCGCAAGGGCGCCAGCGATGCCCTGCGCGTGGCCGTGATCTCCATCGACCCCTCGCGCCGCAAGAGCGGGGGCGCGCTGCTGGGTGACCGCATCCGAATGAACGCCATCAGCCCCTGGGCCAAGGGCGCGCGGGTGTTCATGCGCTCACTGGCCACGCGCGACTTTGGCAGCGAAATCAGCGCCGCGCTGCCCGATGTGGTGGCCGCCTGCAAGGTGGCCGGCTTTGACCTCGTGATCGTCGAGACCTCGGGCATTGGCCAGGGCGACGCGGCCATCGTGCCGCACGTGGACGTGCCGATGTACGTGATGACGCCCGAGTTCGGCGCCGCCAGCCAGCTCGAAAAAATCGACATGCTCGACTTCGCCGAGTTCGTGGCCATCAACAAGTTCGACCGCAAGGGCGCCGCCGATGCACTGCGCGACGTGGCCCAGCAGGTGCAGCGCAACCGCGAAGCCTTCACCGTGATGCCCGAGCAGATGCCGGTGTTCGGCACCATGGCCGCGCGCTTCAACGACGACGGCGTCACCGCGCTGTACCAGGCGATCAAGGCGCGCCTGATCGAGAAGGGGCTGCCGCTCGACGACGGCCGCCTGCCGCTGGTGTCGGTGCGCCACAGCACGCACCAGACGCCGATCGTGCCGCCGGCGCGCACCCGCTACCTGGCCGAGATCAGCGACACCGTGCGCGGCTACAAGAAGAAGGCCCGCGAGCAGGCGACGCTGGCGCGCGAAATCCAGCAGCTGCGCGCCGCGGCCCGCATGCTGGCCGAA
>CAXRGK010000038.1:0-2372 GCA_964230145.1 Burkholderiaceae bacterium
CGCATCGGTGCGGTCATCAACCCGCTGATGCACATCTTCCGCGAGCGCGAACTGAACTTCATGCTCAAGCACGACGAGGCCAAGGTCATCATCGCGCCCAAGACCTTCCGTGGTTTCGATTTCGAGCAGATGATCCAGGGCATCCAGCCCAATCTGCCAGACCTCAAGCACATTGTGGTGGTGGACGGGCAGGGCGCCAACAGCTACGAAGCGTTGCTCAGCGGACCGGCCTGGGAAAAGGACGCCGATGCCGCCACCATTGTGGGCGCCCACCGCCCCGGACCGGACGACATCACCCAGCTCATCTACACCTCCGGCACCACTGGCGAGCCCAAGGGTGTGATGCACTCGGCCAACACCGTGATGGCCAACATCATTCCCTATGCGCAGCGCCTGCAACTGGACGCCGAAGACGTGGTGCTGATGGCCTCGCCCATGGCGCACCAGACCGGCTTCATGTACGGGCTGATGATGCCCATCATGCTCAAGGCCAGCGCGGTGCTGCAGGACATCTGGGAACCGAAGAAGGCGATCGAAGTCATCAACAGCGAGAAAGCCAGCTTCACCATGGCGTCCACGCCTTTCCTGACCGACCTGACCCGTGCCGTGGTGGACAACAAGACCCCGGTGCCCACGCTCAGGACTTTCCTGTGCGCGGGCGCGCCCATCCCCGGCCCGCTGGTGGAGCAGGCGCGCGCCGCACTCGGCACCAAGATCGTTTCGGCCTGGGGCATGAGCGAGAACGGCGCGGTCACGCTGATTGAACTGGGTGACCCCGACGAACGCGCCTTCACCACCGACGGCAAACCACTGGCAGGGGTGGAACTCAAGGTGGTGGACGCCGACGGCAAGACCTTGCCTGCAGGCGAAGCCGGCAAGCTGTATGTGCGTGCCTGCTCCAACTTTGGCGGCTACCTCAAACGCCCACATCTGAACGGCACCGACGCCGAAGGCTGGTTTGACACCGGTGACCTGGCCCGCATGGACGCGCAGGGTTACATCCGCATCACCGGCCGCAGCAAGGACGTGATCATCCGTGGCGGCGAGAACATCCCGGTCGTCGAGATCGAGTCGCTGCTCTACCGCCACCCGGCTGTGGCCATGGCAGCCATCGTGGCCTACCCCGATGAACGTCTGGGCGAGCGGGCCTGTGCGGTGGTGGTGACCAAGCCGGGCCAGAGCTTTGACATGCCCACCATGGTGGCCTACCTCAAGGAGCAGAAGGTGGCGATCCAGTACATCCCCGAACGCCTGGAGGTGCGCGACGCCATGCCTTCGACGCCGTCCGGGAAGATCCAGAAATTCAAGCTGCGTGACGAATTGCGCGGCGCCACCGCTTAAGGCCAATCGCGATATCCCGACACCCACCTGAGGAGACACACCATGAAAACAACCCGACACTTTCCGCTTCGACGCAAACTGGGCATGGCGGCCCTGTGCATGCTGGGCCTGGGCGCCAGCCTGAGCAGCCATGCCCAGGCCTGGCCTGCCAAACCCATTCGCATCGTGGTCGGCTTTGCCCCCGGTGGCACCACCGACATGATGGCCCGCCTGGTGGCGCAGGGCCTGACCGAGAGCCTGGGGCAATCGGTGGTGGTGGACAACAAGCCCGGTGCCAGTGGCAACATCGCGGCTGCTGAAGTGGCGCGCGCCACCCCCGATGGCTACACCCTGCTGATCGCCCCCACCTCGGTCGAAACCGTCAACCCCCACCTGTTCAAGTCCAGCATCCTGCCCTCGCGCGACCTCACGCCCGTCGCTGGCGTGGGCAAGTCCCAGATGTACCTGGTGACCAAGCCGCAGAGCACCGCCAAGGACGTGCGCGAGCTGGTGGCGCAAGCCAAGGCCAGCAAGCTGTCTTACGCCTCGGCCGGCGCCGGCACACCGCCCCACCTGGCTTGTGAGTTGTTCAAGCAGGCCACGGGCACCGATATCCTGCATGTGCCCTACCGCGGCGCTGCCCCCGCGCTGCAGGACGTGCTGTCCGGCCAGGCCGACATGGTGTGTGATCCTGGCATCGCCTTCCCGCACATCCGCACTGGCAAGGTCAAGCTGCTGGCCGTCGTGAGCGAAAAGCGTTCACCCTTCTTCCCGGATGTGCCCACTGTGGCCGAGCAGGGCTTCAAGGGCGCCAACCTGGACATCTGGTTTGGCATGTGGACGCCCAACAATACCCCCGCCGACGTCACCGCACGCCTGAGCCGTGAGGTGGCCAAAGCCCTGGCCTCGCCGACCCTGAAAGCGCGCTATGCCGACCTCGGCGGAGAAAACGTCGCGCTCGACACGGCCGAATTCAAGACCTTGCTGGTCAACGAAGGCAAGGTTTTGGGCACGCTGATCCGCGACCAGAAAATCACCGTCGAGTAAGCAGG
>CAXRGK010000039.1:0-3268 GCA_964230145.1 Burkholderiaceae bacterium
CCCTGCGCGCGAACCGTGCAGGTCCTTAAGGCATTCGCGCGCAGGGGCGCGCTCCTGCATAGGGAAAATCGTTCACGCTGCAGAAGCAGGCGGCAGGTTGCCGCGCACCGGGCTGGTCATCTTGCCCTTGAAATCCGTCCAGCACTCGCGCGTGAAGTCGTACAGCTTGCAGGCTTTGGCGGTGTCAAAGTACCACTTCCACGAGAAAGGCTGCACGATGATGCGGCCGGGCAACATCTCTTCGAGTTTGGCCTGCGCCTGCTTGAGGCGGTAGAGCGGAATGCTCATGTCCACATGGTGGGCGGTGTGCTCCATGATGTGGTGCATCAGCGCGCCGATGTTGAACGGGAAGGTCAGGTGCACCGTGGTCGAGACGAAAGGTGCGGCCTTGGTCCAGGCGGCCTTGTTGTCGTGCCAGGACACGCGCACATGGGTGTGGTGCACATAGACCACGAAACCGATCATGCTGTTCCAGAAGAAGAAGGGCACGGCCACGCCCAGCAGCAGGCTCAGCCACACCGATTGGCCGGTGGCCACGGCGGCGGCGGCAATCGCTGCGATCCACAGGGCGCCAAACACAGCCACCAGCAGGCTGTCCTTGAAGAAGATCGGGCGACGCGTGGGCATGTGCGTCTTGTTCGGGAAGAACTCGCGCTTCCACCAGATCTCGATCATGTAGTACAGACCGGGAGCCCAGCCGCTGCGGTAAGCGCGCTCGAGCAGCTTCTGCATGGGCGAGAGGGCAGCAAACTCTTCGGCCGTCTTGGGGGTCCAGACAAAGTCGACACCTTTGAGGTTGGTGTAGCCGTGGTGCACCACGTTGTGGCCGGTGTCCCACAGGCTGTAGGGCGTGATGGAGGGCAGGAAAGCGATGCGGCCCAGCACCTTGTTGAGCTCACGGTGCGGCGTCAGGCTTTGGTGGCAGGCGTCGTGGCCAATGATGAACAGACGGCCAATCACGAAGCCGGCGGCCAGGCCGCACAGCAGCTTGGCCCAGACGGCGTCGAAAACGATGGTTCCGGCGATCAGGGCAAAGAACAAGGCGTAGTCAATGGCCAGCAGCACAAAGGCGCGCAGTGTGGTGCGGTGGGACAGGGGAATCAGCCACTCACGGATGATCTTGCGGTGCGGCAGGGGCTGGTCCAGGGCAATGGGTTGTTGGCTCTCGGCAGAGGATTGAGCAGTCATGTCGTCATCAAAAACGCGTACGGGAAAACGCGCAACTATTTAATTTTAAAGGGCCGTGTTTCTCTCGAGCCTGACAACGATCAATGACCTTGCCTTTGCACAGTTGGTTTTGTAGCGCTTTGGTATTGATGCGGCTGCGGGTGCAAAGAACCGGGTTGGTAACTCGTTTCGTGCCAGAATTGAAACCAAGTTACAAGGAGACTCCCTGATGCCCCGTCGCGCCACCAAGATCGTTGCCACCCTTGGCCCTGCCTCCAGCACGCTGGACATGCTCGAAGCCATGATCCGCGCCGGCGTGAATGTGGTTCGTCTCAATTTCAGCCATGGCAAGGCGCAGGACCACATCGATCGCGCCAATCTGGTGCGCGAGGCCTCTCAACGCGCCGGCCGCGAGGTGGCCATCATGGCCGACCTGCAGGGCCCCAAGATCCGCGTGGGCAAGTTTGCCGAAGGCAAGGTCATGCTCGAGCCGGGGGCCAGGTTTGTGCTGGACGCCTCCCGCACCGAGCCTGGAGACATCCACGGCGTCGGTCTGGATTACAAGGAGTTGCCGCGCGATGTGAAGGCGGGCGATGTGTTGCTCCTCAACGATGGCCTGATCGTGCTGACGGTCGACGCCGTCAAAGGCGAAGCGGTCCACACCACCGTCAAGCTCGGCGGTGAGCTGTCCAACAACAAGGGCATCAACAAGCAGGGCGGTGGCCTGACGGCGCCAGCCCTGACGGCCAAGGACATGGAGGACATCAAGACCGCCATGGGCCTGAAGGCCGACTACGTGGCGGTGAGCTTTCCCAAGAACGCGACCGACATGGAAATGGCGCGCCAGCTGTGCAACGTAGCGGGCGCCGAACACGGCCACAGGCCCGGACTGATCGCCAAGATCGAACGCGCCGAGGCGATTCCGCGTCTGGAGGAAATCCTGGCGGCCAGTGACGGCATCATGGTCGCGCGCGGTGACCTGGCCGTCGAGGTGGGCAATGCGGCGGTGCCGGCCCTGCAAAAACGCATGATCAAGCTGGCCAAGGCGCACGACAAGGTCGTCATCACCGCCACCCAGATGATGGAAAGCATGATCACCAACCCGGTGCCCACGCGTGCCGAGGTGAGCGACGTGGCCAACGCTGTGCTCGACGGCACCGACGCCGTGATGCTGAGCGCCGAAACGGCCGCTGGCAAGTTCCCGCTGGAAACCGTGGAAGAGATGGCCAAGATCTGCGCCGCCGCCGAAAGCGCCGAGCATGTGGAGCTGGACGCCGACTTCATGGGCCAGACCTTTGACCGCATCGACCAGACGATCGCCATGGGCGCACTGTTCACCGCCCACCACATGGGCGCCAAGGCGATTGTGGCGCTGACCGAATCCGGGTCCACGGCCCTGTGGATGAGCCGCCACCGCGTGCACATCCCGATTTATGCCCTCACCACCAAGGTGTCCTCGCAGCGCAAGATGGCGCTCTACCGCAATGTGCGCCCCTTGCTGATGGACACCAGCGCCGACCGCGACACCGCGCTGGCGCAGGCCGAAGGCCACCTCAAGAAGCGCAACATCGTGAACACGGGCGATGTCTACGCCATCACCTGTGGTGAGCCCATGGGCGCCCCGGGCGGTACCAACATGCTCAAGATCTGCCGCGTGGGCTGACCTGGCCTTGCAGGAGGCCGCCCCGTAGGAGGCCGCCCCTGCGGCCGAAGGTTTTCGCACGCAGGGGCGCGCTCCTACAAAGGTCTTTGAGCGCAGGGGCGCGCTCCTACAAACTATCTGTGCGCAGTACCCGTGGCCTTTAAAATCCAGAACAGTTACAGGCTGGGTACAGACACCGGCTGCAAGCATTTTTAACTTCTGGGGAATTTCACATGGCACTCGTCTCGATGCGCGAATTGCTGGACCACGCCGCCGAAAACGGCTACGGCATTCCTGCCTTCAACGTCAACAACCTGGAACAGGTTCAGGCTGTCATGCAGGCCGCTGACGAAGTCGGTGCCCCCGTCATCCTGCAGGCCAGCGCCGGTGCCCGCAAGTACGCCGGCGAGCCTTTCATCAAGCACCTGATCCTGGCCGCCGCCGAGCAGTGGCCGCACA
>CAXRGK010000040.1:0-6919 GCA_964230145.1 Burkholderiaceae bacterium
GACACCACCGACGCTTGCTACACCTGGTGGAGTAACCGTGGACAGGCTTACGCCAAGAACGTGGGCTGGCGCCTGGACTACCACCTGGCCACGCCAGCCATTGCCGACAAGGCGCGCACCGAAGCCATTTACAAGGGCGAGAAGTTCAGCGACCACGCGCCCATCACGATCGAGTACGACCTGAGCCTGAAGTGACAGATTTTTGTCTTCGCTTGGTTAAGCTGGACCTGCATCCAGAAATACAAGAGGAGACCTCATGCCGACAGGCAGCCATCCGGCCGCGCGACGGATCTTCGGTGCCCCAGTGCGCTATCTCCAGGGGCCGGGTGCCCTGGGCGAAACGGGGCCGATGGCCGCCGCCCTCGGCCCGCATGCCCTGCTGGTAGGCGACGCTTTTGTTCTGGACATGGTGGGGTCGGCCGTGACCGGGAGCTGCCAGCCAGCGGGCGTCCAGGTCACGCCACTGCTGTTTGCCGGAGAAATCACGCCCGCAGAAATCGAGCGACTCGTGGCGGCCGCGCGCGTGCTGCCGGCCGATGTGGTCATTGCGGCCGGTGGCGGCAAAGGCATTGACGCGGGCAAGGCTGTCGCGCACCACCTGCGGGTGCCGGTCATCACGCTGCCCACCATTGCCTCGAACGACGCGCCCACCAGCAAGATCTATGTGGTTTATGACGAACAGCACCGCTTGCTCAAGGTGGAGCACATGCCCTGCAACCCGCATGCGGTGATCGTGGACACCGCGCTCATTGCCAGGGCGCCGCGCAAGCTCCTGCTGGCGGGCATTGGTGATGCCATTTCCAAAAAATTCGAGGTGGCGCAGTGCCATGCGGCGCAGGGGCCGAACATTTTCGGAGGCTTGGGCACACGCGCGGCGTTGGCACTGGCCGACCTGTGCTTCGAGACGCTGCTGGCCCATGCCGATGGCGCCCTGGCTGCGCTGGAGCGCCAAAGCCCGGATGACAGTCTGGAGGCCATCGTCGAAGCCAGTGTGCTGCTCAGCGGCCTGTGCTTTGAAAACGGCGGCCTGTCCATCGCGCATTCCATGACCCGGGGCCTGTCAGCGCTGCCCGGCACAGCCAACGAACTGCACGGTCTGCAGGTGGCCTACGGCACGATGGTGCAGTGGCATCTGGAAAACCGCCCACCATCGTTCATGGCGGACATGCGGGTGTTTTACCGCCGCATCGGCCTGCCCCTGAACCTGCAGCAACTGGGGCTGCCCCGTGCGCCCACCGATGTCGACATCGACACCCTCGCCACCCTGACCCTGACCGCGCCGCACATGCGCAACTTCGACCGCGTCCTGACGGCGCAGAACCTGGCGCAGGCCATCCAGGCCCTCGAGGCCGCGCCGCTTTGAGCATTTGAACAATTGACCAAGGAGCAACAAGTGACCCAACCCGTTCCCCTCGACTCCCAGAAATGGCAGCCCTACAAGCACCCCATGCCCAAGGACTCACCGCCCGAGCTGGTGATCCCGAACGTCATCCCGCAGGACGACCGCATCTGGGTGCCGGTGGATGACAACGTCTGGTTCCGCCCCCTGTGCCTGAGCGCATCGCGTGGCTATTGGGTGAACCTGCTCAAGGTCCGCAAGGCCGGCGTGCTGTCGCGCCATCGCCATCCGCAGCCTGTGCACGGTTACGTGATCAAGGGCAAATGGCGCTACCTGGAGCATGACTGGGTGGCCACCGAAGGCGGCTACGTGTACGAAGCCCCTGGCGAAACGCACACGCTGGTGGTGGATCCGGACACCGAGGAGATGATCACGCTGTTCCAGGTCAATGGCGCCATGATCTACGTTGACCCGGACGGCAACTGCACCGGGTATGACGACGTGTTCACCCGCATCGACAAATGCCGCGCCCACTACGCAAACAATGGGCTGGGTGCGGATTACGTGGACCAGTTCATCCGCTGAGCCGGCCGGGCCGCGACATAATCGGCCCATGCTCCAGTACCTCACCATCCCTGTCACCGCTTTTCAGCAAAACTGCTCGCTCGTCTGGGACGACCAGACGATGCAGGCCGCCGTCATCGACCCCGGCGGTGATCTGGATGTGCTGCTCGACGCGGTCCAGAAGCTGGGCCTCAAGCTCGAACAGGTCTGGGTGACGCACGGGCATCTGGACCACTGCAGTGGCGCGGCCGATCTGGCCGAGCAGCTGGGCTTGCCCATCATCGGTCCCCACCGGGGTGACCAGTTCTGGATCGATGGCCTGCCCATGGCGGCCATGAACTACGGCTTTCCGCCCGCCCGGCCGTTCACGCCGACGCGCTGGCTCGAAGACGGCGACACCGTCACGCTCGGCTCGCACACGCTGAACGTGCGCCATTGCCCGGGCCACACGCCGGGCCATGTGGTGTTCCATTCGCCTGAGATACAGCGCGCCTTTGTGGGCGATGTGCTGTTTGCCGGCAGCATCGGGCGCACCGACTTTCCCCAAGGCAACCACGAAGACCTGATCCGCAGCATCCGTGAGCGCCTGTGGCCCATGGGCAATGACACGGTGTTCATCCCGGGCCATGGACCCGAAAGCACGTTTGGCCGCGAGCGCCGCAGCAACCCTTACGTGCGCGACATGTGAAGGATCGTCACTGCGAGGCCCGCAGGGTCGTGGCAGTCCAAGGATTGCCACGCTGCGCTCGCAATGACTTTTGAGGCACGTGCTCAGCCCTTGCTGGCCTGCTGGTACAGGTGCTGCACCTTGGGCAAATTGGCCTCGAGTTCCTGGATGCGGTTGGCGCCGCTGGGGTGGGTCGACAGGAAGCCCGGGCCGCCATTGCCATTGGCAGCCAGCATCTTCTTCCACAGTTCCACGCTGGCCTCGGGCCGGTAGCCGCCACGCGCGGCGATTTCCAGCCCGACCAGGTCGGCATCGGTTTCGTCGTCGCGGCTGTACTTGAGGGTCAACAACTGTGTGCCCAGATCAGCCGCCACATTGCCCAGCTGGCCCAGGCCCAGCAGCTGCGAGGCCACGGACAGGCCGATGCTGGTGACCTGGCTCTTGGCCAGCCGCTCGCGGGCGTGCTCGCGCAGGGCGTGCGCCATTTCATGGCCCATGATCATGGCGATCTGGTCATCGTCGAGCTGCAGCTGGTCAATGATGCCGGTGTAGAAGGCGATCTTGCCGCCGGGCATGCACCAGGCATTGAGCTGCTTGCTCCCGATCAGGTTCACTTGCCATTTCCAGTCCCGGGCGCGCGGGTTCCATTGCGTGGTGTGCGGAATCAGACGCCGCGCGATGGTGTGCAGGCGAACCAGCTGAGGATGGCCGTCGGGGGCCAGCGCGCCTTTGGATTTGGCCTCGGCCAGCACCTGGCTGTATTGCTGGCGGGCCGAGCCTTCCAGGGTTTCGGCAGGCACCAGTTTGCGCACTTCCGACGAGCCGCCCACGTTCACCTGCGCCAGGGCCGGTGCGGCAGCGGCTGCCCCCGCGGCCAGCAAAAAGGCACGACGCGGATGCCAGCGGTGCGTGCTGTCCGCAGCGGCATTCGACGAGGATTTAAGTTCACACAACAGGCACATGGTGCGCAGATCATAGCGATTCGAATGGCCTCTTGCAGCCCGGATAATCAAGCGCATGAACGATGTTTCTGCCGAGGGCGCTGGCCCGTCCGCCCCACCTCGCCGCACCTGGCGACAAGCCCTGAGTCTGTATGCACAGCCCGCCAGCCTGCGCATGCTGGCGCTGGGCTTCTCTGCCGGCCTGCCGCTCTTGCTGGTGCTGGGCACGCTGAGTTTTCGCCTGCGCGAGGCGGGCATCGACCGCAGCACCATCGGCTACCTGAGCTGGGTCGGGCTGGCGTATGGTTTCAAATGGGTCTGGGCGCCCTTGGTGGATCGCATGCCCTTGCCCTGGTTGACCGCGCGTCTGGGCAGACGCCGCAGCTGGCTCTTGCTGGCGCAGGCCGTGATCGCCCTGGGCCTGGTGGGCATGGCGGTCAACGATCCGGCGCAGTTGCTGGCACCGCTGGTGTGGTGTGCGTTGGCGGTGGCCTTCGGCTCGGCCACCCAGGACATTGCGCTGGACGCTTACCGCATTGAATCGGCCAATCCGGACGCGCAGGCGGCGCTGGCCGCCGTCTACCAGACAGGTTACCGGCTGGCCATGATCTGGGCGGGGGCCGGGGTGCTTTGGATCGCTGCACGCGCCCAAGGCGCAGACCTGGCCGGCTATGCCCATGCCGCCTGGCAGACGGCTTACCTGGTCATGGCCCTGAGCCTGTTGCCGGGCATGCTCACGGTGCTGCTGTCGCCCGAGCCGGCGCCGCAGCCGGTGCCTGCTGCGCGGAGTGTGGGTGAATGGCTGCAAGGCGCCCTGTTCGATCCGTTTGCCGATTTCTGGCGCCGCTACCGCTGGCAGGCGGTGCTGGTGCTGGCGCTGATCGCGGTCTACCGCATCAGCGATGTGGTCATGGGCATCATGGCCAACCCGTTTTATGTGGACATGGGTTTCACCAAGGATGAGGTGGCGGCCGTGACCAAGGTCTATGGTGTGGTCATGACGCTGGTCGGTGCTTTTGTGGGGGGGCTGCTGTCGTCGCGCCTGGGCGTGATGCGCGTGCTCATGCTGGGCGCGATGCTGAGCGCCGCGAGCAACCTGTTGTTTGCCTGGCTCAGCGGTGTGGGGCACGATGTGACGGCGCTGATCTTCGTGGTGTCGGCCGACAACCTGGCCAGCGGCATTGCCTCGGCAGCCTTCATCGCCTACCTGTCGTCGCTGACCAACATCAGCTATTCGGCCACACAGTACGCGCTGCTGAGCTCGATGATGCTGCTCTTGCCCAAGTTCATTGCCGGCTTCTCTGGCGACTATGTCAATGCCCACGGCTACGAAGCGTTCTTCCAGGCCACGGCCTGGCTGGGCGCGCCGGTGCTGGTGCTGGTGTGGTTGGCTGGGCGGGTGGTGCCACGGGCTTGACCCGGGAATCCATGTTTACCGAACTTTACCGCCCCGACACGGGTGGGTGGCCTGAACAGGGGAAGATCACCGCATGACACGCTTGTTGATGATCGAAGACGACGACCGTTTGGCCGGCATGGTGTCGGATTACCTGGGGGCGTCCGGTTACGAGCTGACCCATGCGCCCGATGCCAGCACCGGTCTGGAGCGCCTGCAGCAGGTGTTGCCCGAACTGGTGATCCTGGACCTGATGCTGCCGGACATGGATGGCCTTCAGGTATGCCAACGCATCCGTGGCCTGCCCGGTGCTGCCGGGCAGGTGCCGGTACTCATGCTCACGGCCAAGGGCGATCCCATGGACCGCATCATCGGCCTGGAAATGGGGGCGGACGACTACCTGCCCAAACCCTTTGAACCGCGTGAACTGCTGGCCCGCATCCGGGCCATCCTGCGGCGCAAAAGCGGTGGCGCGCCTTCGACAGCGCAGTCCATGCAGTTCGGCTCTTTGGAAATCGATCGCGATGCCCGCCGGATCACGGTGCGTGGGGAGGCCCGCGAGCTCACGTCCTACCAGTTCGATTTGCTGGTCGCTCTGGCCGAGCGTGCAGGCCGCGTGCTCACGCGCGACCAGATCATGGAAGCTGTGCGCGGACGCGAGCTGGAAGCATTTGACCGGTCGATCGACGTGCACATGGGGCGCATCCGCGCGGCCATCGAGGACGATGTGAAGCATCCCAAACGCATCCTCACCGTTCGGGGTGTCGGCTATGTGTTTGCGCGGCAGCAGGACTAGAACATGCACAACCAGTCCGTTCGTGTGGAGCTTGTCGAAACGCACTTTGGCAAAAGGCTTTGCCCATGAGCAGCTGGTCTCGCCATCTTTACCTGCGCATCTGGCTGGCTGTTGTGCTCGGCGTGGCCGTGTTGATGGTTCTGGTGGGCTGGGCCTGGCATGTGTCGGTGGAGCACAACGCCGCCAACCCGCCCATGCGCGAGTGGGTGGTCCGCAACGCGCAGGGCGATGTGCTGGCCAGCACCAATGCCCGTCCGCAACCGGGCACGCCACTCGAACTTCAGGTGCCCATGAACGGTCATCCCCCGGTGCACTTGTTTCTCGAGCGCCGTCTGGAACGTCCGGGTGGCGGCATGGTCCATCTGGGCGGTCGGCCACCCCACCCGCGTGACCTCTCGCCCTGGTGGGCGCGACCCCCCTATGGCTTTGTCGGCATGCTGGCCCTGATGGGTGTGGCCGCTGCGTTGGCGCTTTACCCCGTGGTGCGTCGCCTGACCAAGCGGCTTGAAGGCCTGCAGCAAGGTGTGCAGCGATGGGGCGATGGGGATCTCTCGGTCCGCATGCCGGAGTCCGGTGACGATGAAGTGGCCGATCTGTCGCGCCGCTTCAACGCCGCTGCAGAGCGCATCCAGAACCTGATGGGTGCGCAGAAATCGCTGCTGGCCAATGCCTCGCACGAACTGCGCTCCCCGCTGGCCCGCATCCGCATGGGCCTGGAACTGATGGACGCACAAGGTGCCAGCGAGGCCATGCGTGATCGCACACGCCACGAAATTCTGCGCAATATGGCCGAACTCGATCAGCTGATTGACGAGATCCTGCTGGCCAGCCGCCTGGATGCGCGCGAGGCCGACATGGGCACGGTGGAGAGCGTCGACCTGGTGGGCCTGTGCGCTGAAGAATGCGCCCGTGTGGGCGCCACACTGGATGTGCCCGAGGGCATGACGGGGCTGGAAGTGCAAGGTGTGTCCAAACTGCTGCGCCGCATGGTGCGCAACCTGCTCGAAAACGCCATGCGCTACGGCGCAGCTGCGGGTCACGAAGACGATGTGGTGCTCAGCCTGTCACGCGAAAACGGTGCGCCTGTTCTGCGCGTGTGCGACCGCGGGCCGGGGGTTCCGCCCGAATACCGGGATCGGATCTTTGAGCCTTTCTTCCGCTTGCCAGGGGCCAGCGAGCGATCTGGCGGCGTGGGCCTGGGCCTTGCGCTGGTCAA
>CAXRGK010000041.1:0-7075 GCA_964230145.1 Burkholderiaceae bacterium
GGTGCAGTGGCTGGGCTTCGGCTGGGAGGCCCACGGCCGCTCGCACCTGTACTACGCGAGCGACTACTTCGCCTTCATGTACCGCGCGGCCGAGCACCTGATCGAACAGGGCCTGGCCTATGTGGACGAGCAGACACCCGAGCAGATGCGCGCCAACCGCGGCGACTTCACCACGCCCGGCACCGACAGCCCCTACCGCGACCGCACACCGGCCGAGAACCTGGCGCGCTTTCGCGAAATGCGCGACGGCAAACACCCCGACGGCGCCATGGTGCTGCGCGCCAAAATCGACATGGCTGCGCCCAACATCAATATGCGCGATCCGGCCATTTACCGCATCCGCCACGCCGAGCACCACCACACCGGCAACACCTGGTGCGTGTACCCCATGTACACCTTCGCGCACCCGATCGAAGACGCGCTCGAGCAAATCACCCACAGCATCTGCACGCTCGAATTCGAAGACCAGCGCCCGTTTTACGACTGGCTGCTGGAGCGTTTGATCGAAGGCGGCCTGCTGGCCAGCCCGCCCCCGCGGCAGTACGAATTTGCGCGCCTGAACCTGACCTACGTCGTCACCTCCAAGCGCAAGCTCGCGCAGCTGGTCAACGAAAAGCGTGTCAGCGGCTGGGACGACCCGCGCATGCCAACAATAGTCGGCCTGCGCCGGCGCGGCTACACGCCCGAAGCGCTGCAGCTCTTTGCCGAGCGCATCGGCGTGACCAAGAGCGACAGCTGGATCGACTACAGCACGCTCGAAGGCTGTCTGCGCGAAGACCTGGAAAACAAGGCCCACCGCGGGATGGCCGTGCTCGACCCTGTCAAGCTGGTGCTGACCAACTGGGCCGAAGCCTTCGGCTCAGACAGCTACACCGAGGCCTGCACCCAGCCCGCCCTGCCCCACAGCGCAATCGCCGAAGGGCAAACCCCGCCGCCAGACCGCGTCTTCCAGATCGGCAAGGAAGTCTGGATCGAGCGCGAAGACTTTGAAGAAGTGCCGCCCAAGGGCTACAAGCGCCTGTTCCCGGGCAATGTGGTGCGCCTGAAAGGCGGCTACGTGATCGAATGCACCGGTTGCGTGCGCGACGCGGCAGGTCAAGTGACAGAGGTGCATGCCAAGGTCATCCCCGGCACCAAGAGCGGTACGCCAGGCGCCGACAGCGTCAAGGCCAAGGCCGCCATCACCTGGGTGGGCGTTGCCGACGGTGTGCAGGCCGAGGTGCGTCTGTACGACCGCCTGTTTGCCGATGCCCACCCGGATGCGGGCGGCAAGGACTTTTTGCGGGCGCTCAACCCGGACAGCCTGAAGGTGGTCACGGCTTATGTGGAGCCCTCATTGGCACAGGCGCAGCCGGACCAGAAGTTCCAGTTTGAGCGCTTTGGCTACTTTGTGGCTGATCGTGTGGACCACACGCCGGGCAAGCCTGTGTTTAACCGCGCCGTGGGGCTCAAGGACAGCTGGGGCAAGTAAAGCCCCTTGTGCCATCGATCCGTCGGCATAGACCGATGGGTCGATTGCGGCAGATTGACCTGCTGCCCAGAATCACGGGCTTCCTGTGTCTGAACGAGGAGCTCGCCATGTCTTTACCCGTCTGGATCGTCGTTGCCAATGGTTCCCGCGCGCGTCTTTTGCAGCGTGATCGTCCGGGTGATCCCTTGTTCGAAGTGATGGACTGGGTGCATCCCGAAACCCGTCAACACACGGACATGCAAGAAGGCGAGCACCGCACCAGTGGGATTCAGGGCAGATCCGGGCTGGCCACAAGGCAGACCGTCAAAGGCCACGAGCGAACGCAATTTGCTCAGGAAATCTGCCGCTGGCTGGACAAGGGAGTGCTGTCACACCGCATTGGCGCCGTTGCCGTTTTCGCGTCCAATCCCTTTCTGGGTGAACTCCTGGCGCAAGGCAACGGGTCATTGCAAAAACACCTGCACGCCAGCCATGCGCTGGACCTGACGTCGCTGTCATTGCCGGAACTGGACCACCGCCTCCAACGCGACTACCGCCTTTGATCTTCTGATCGTGCAGGGTCAGTGGCCGGGGGGATATCGCGGCCTTTCTATATAAAATTGATGGATCTTGAATATCCGATTGATTCTTTTCCCCCTTCCATTGAATCTGCGCCGGCACCAGGGCTTGTTGTGGGTTGCGGCATGGTGCGCTTTCGCAGCTGGTAACACCTGGGGCGCTTCACCGGCCGATGCCATTCGGCAAGCCTTGCAAGCAGGCCAGCTCGAGCTGGCCTCCAAGCTGGTGCAGCAAGAAAGGCAGAACGCCCCCCGGGATGTCCAAATCCGTTTTCTGGAAGGCGTGATCCTGGCCCAGCAAGGACAAGCCGACAAAGCCATCGAAAGCTTTCGCAAGCTGGTCGAATCCAATCCGGAAATCGTCGAAGCACACAACAACCTGGGAGTGCTGTACGCCTCCAAAGGCCGCCTCGACGATGCCCGAAAGGCTCTGGAAGCGGGCATGCACGCCAATGCCAGTTACGCCGCCTTGCACCGCAACCTGGGCGATGTGCAGAGCCAGTTGGCCAAGCAGACCTATGCCAAGGCCCTGCAGGTGGACAGCAAAAGCCGCAGCGCTGTACCGCAACTGAGTCTGCTGGGCAGCATCGGGCAGCAGCCGACTGTTCAGGCCCCTGTGAGCGCCCCTGCCGTGGTGGCGGTGCCTGCAGCATCAACCACAGCCTCCAGCGCCACGGTTGTGGCGTCCACCACACCGCGAGCGCCCATCCTGCCGCCCAAAACACAGGCATCCAAACCTGAAGCCATGGCCTCGGCAGCTTCTGCAGCGGTGCGTCCTGCATCGGTTCCTGCTGCGCCCCTTCCTGCGCCGGTTATCAAGCCTGAAGCGGAGAAAGAGCAAGCCCGTGCAACGCCCAACACCAAACCGGATCACACCGACACGGCAGAGGTGGACGCGATCCGCAACGCGGTGCAAGCCTGGGCGAAAGCCTGGAGCCGCAAGGACATGGACCACTACCTGGAAGCCTACGCGGGCAGCTTTGTGCCGTCCGATCGCCAGTCCAGGAGCAAATGGGAAGCCGATCGACGGCTGCGTATTCTGTCCAAGAAAAGCATTTCGGTTGAAGTCCGTCAGCTCAAGGTCACGGTCGATGGAAAGACCGCCACTGCGCAATTCCAGCAGATCTACACATCCGACAATTTCACCGGCAACAGCCGCAAGACCCTCGACATGGTCAAGCAAGGCGGCCGCTGGCTCATCGCGCGCGAGACGGTGAATTGAAACCCAGTTTCTGGTCCAGCGGGCTGATCCACAAGACGCCAGCACGGCAAACTGCTCGACGCTGGCGTTGGGCCTGGCCCTCACTGCTGGTCGGCGTGTTCGGTGCTGCAATCTGGCTGGCCGACGACAGCGTTTCATGGTGGCCCATGCAACAGCAGGCAGAAGTCCAGACGCCCATGAAATGGCGCCTCGTGATGCAAGCACAGGAACCTGCGTCTCTCCTCCTGTCGGACAGCCCCGAGCAACTGTTCCGTCAGATTTACCATCATCTCGGTGAAGGCGAACGGCAACAGGCCCTGGTGGTTGCCGAACACCTGGCCGGCCGATATCCAAACTTCCAGCTTGGCCAGCTGCTGTACGCCGATCTGCTCAACATTGGCCTGCGAGAGCCGGTCAACGGTCCGGAAATCACCGACGAGGTCCAGCCCGCAGCCCAGCGCCGGCTCAAGGAACTGGTGCTGGAATCCACCCGGCGCCTGCTGCACCCGCCCACCGCCGGCCTCAAGGACAAGGTGCCCGCAGGCCTGCTGCACCTGGATCCGGTGCAACACCCTTATGTCGCCGCGGTCGACGCGTCACGGTCCCGGCTCTACTGGTTTGCCAATCGCACCGACGCTGACGGGCTGCCACGACTGGAGCTGCTGATGGACACCTATGTGTCGGTCGGCATCCAGGGGGTGGGCAAGGAACGCGAAGGCGATGGCCGCACACCTCTGGGCGTTTACTTCATCCAGAAAAACCTGCCTGGCGAGACCTTGCCCGACTTGTTCGGCATGGGAGCCCTGACCCTCAACTACCCCAATGCCGTGGACGTCATGCGCAAGCGCACCGGCTCGGGCATCTGGCTGCACGGCACCCCCAGCGCGCAGTATTCCCGTGCGCCGGAAGCGACGGATGGCTGCGTGGTGCTGTCCAATCCGGAAATGGCCCGCTTGCTGGGCCTGGGCGCCCTGCGCCTGACACCGGTACTGATCGCCCGCGAACTGCAATGGTTACCCGCTGGCCCCTCCAGCGTTGAGCGCGATGCCCTGCTGGCCCGTTTGCAGTCCTGGAACCAGGCACGACTGCAGGACAACGAAGCCCTGCTGCGCAGCCATTACAGCGATCGCTTCGAGCGCGACAGCATGGGGCTGGATGCTTGGTGGGGAAAGCTGCAACCCGCAGCCCGCTCACGCCAGAGCGCCAAGCCGCTCGAAATGCTGTCGGCCCTGCGCTGGCAAGATGGCGAAGAGCTGATGGTGGTGACCTGGCAAGATCCGAACCGCAGCAGCCGACAGCGCAACGAATACCTGCGCACCTATTGGGTGCGCGATGGTGCTGAATGGAAGATCGTGTTCGAAGGACCGGTCTGAAGCAGCAACACCCCACGGCCACTGCAAGCACGCCCCATGACTGCTGAAATTCCTTTCGTGACTGGCAGGGTAGAACCCGATGGCCAGACCTTTGATGCCTGGAAAAACCAGACCTTGCTCGAGTCCATGGAGCAAGGTGGCCTGCAGTGGCCAAGTTCGTGCCGCTCGGGCAGTTGCCGCACTTGCCTGGGTACCCTGATCCAAGGCGAGGTGCGTTACGAAATGGAATGGCCGGGCTTGAACCCCGAAGAAAAAGCAGAAGGCTGCGTGCTGCCCTGCGTGGCCTACCCGGTGACCGACGTCACGCTCAAGGACCCTTTCGCCGACTAACGGTCAACGCAGCCATCACGCCAGCCAGCGGGCAGCGCTCACTCGTCGATGCCCAGCTCCTGGATTTTCCGGGTGATGGTGTTGCGCCCGATCCCCAGCTTCTGTGCGGCCTCGATGCGGCGTCCCCGTGTGGTCGAGAGCGCCGCCAGAATCAGACGGGCCTCAAACTGCCGGGTGAACAGATCCCACACATCGGTGTGCCCTTCGGCCAAGGATTTGAGCACCTCGCGCTCCAGGATGCCCAGCCAATCTGCCGATGCAGGCACGCTCGCCTCTGTGGGCATGACGGTCTGCGGCATCTCCAGGCCCATGGCCTCACCCACGGCACTGGGCGTTGCAGACGCCACCGGCTCCATCACCGACGGGGTTTGCAGCACCTCCGGAGGCAAGTCTTCGGCTTCGATCACCTGCGCTGGCGCCATCACTGTCAGCCAGTGGCAGATGTTTTCCAGCTGACGCACGTTACCGGGGTAGCGGAACTGGCTCAGCTGCGTCATGGCCGCTTCGGTGATGCGCTTGGGCTCGACACCCAGTTGCTGGGCACTGCGCTGCAGAAAGTGACGCGCCAGCATCGGGATGTCTTCACGGCGTTCGCGCAAGGCTGGCAGGCGCAGACGGATCACATTCAGGCGGTGGAACAGGTCTTCGCGAAAGCCCCCTTCCTTGACCCGTTGCTCCAGGTCCTGGTGCGTGGCGGCGATCACGCGCACATTGGCCTTGACGGCGCTGTGGCCGCCCACGCGGTAGAAGTGGCCGTCGGACAGCACGCGCAGCAGGCGCGTCTGCAAGTCAAACGGCATGTCGCCGATTTCATCGAGGAACAGCGTACCGCCCTCGGCCTGCTCGAAGCGGCCGCGGCGCGAGGTCTGTGCTCCGGTGAAAGCACCACGCTCGTGGCCGAACAGTTCGCTCTCGAGCAGGTCTTTCGGGATCGCCGCCGTGTTGATGGCCACGAACGGGCCACTGGCACGCGGCGAGTGCTTGTGCAGCGCGCGCGCCACCAACTCCTTGCCCGACCCGGATTCACCGGTGATCAGTACCGTCACATGGCTTTGCGCCAGACGGCCGATGGCGCGGAACACGTCCTGCATGGCGGGCGCCTGCCCCAGCATCTCGGGCGACTCGTCAAGCTGCACATCCAACACTTCTTCGCGCAGGCTTTCGTCCACGGCGCGGCGAATCAATTCGATCGCCTTGGGCAGGTCAAAGGGCTTGGGCAGGTACTCAAAGGCACCACTGGAAAACGCCGACACGGCGCTGTCGAGGTCCGAGTACGCGGTCATGATGATGACCGGCAGGCCAGGCATGCGTTGCTTGACAGCCGCCAGCAGGTCTAGCCCCGAGCCCCCCGGCATGCGGATGTCGCTGACCAGCACCTGCGGGCCACCCTGGCCGTCGTCGGCGTCGAGCGCCTGCAGCACATCGCGCGGACCCGTGAAGCTGCGTGTGGGCAGGCCTTCGCGTTGCAAGGCCTTCTCCAGCACGAAGCGGATGGATTGGTCATCGTCTGCGATCCAGATCGGCTTCATCGAAAGGCTTTCAGTTTGTTCCGCAAAATCATCGGACTCATGGCAAAGGAATCAGGATCTTGAAATCCGTACAACCGGGCTGGCTGTCGCACTCGATCAGGCCATGGTGCTGTTGCACAAAGGTCTGGGCCAGCGTGAGCCCCAGTCCCGAGCCCCCTTCCCGTCCGGACACCAGCGGGTAGAAGATCCGGTCCTTGATCGAGTCCGGTATGCCGGGCCCGTTGTCCATCACATGCAATTCCAGTGCCAGGCGATAACGCTGCTTGCCAAAGGTCACCTGACGGCGGATGCGGGTCCTGAGCGTGATCTGCGCGTCGCCCTGCGCCACGCGCTCTGCCAGCGCCTGTGCGGCATTGTGCGCAATGTTGAGCACGGCCTGGATCAACTGTTCTCGGTCCCCCCGAAACTCGGGGATCGAGATGTCGTAGTCGCGCACCACCGCCAGGCCTTTGGGAAACTCGGCCAGGATCAGGGCACGCACCCGCTCGCAGACCTCGTGGATGTTCACATCGCCCACCACATGCGGGCGACGATGCGGCGCCAGCAGGCGGTCCACCAGGGTCTGCAGACGATCGGCCTCGTGGATGATGACCTGGGTGTATTCGGTCAGTTCC
>CAXRGK010000042.1:0-28909 GCA_964230145.1 Burkholderiaceae bacterium
CACCAGCATGGCCGACAGCGAGAGCTCGCTGCCCAGGTAATGCACCTCGGTCAGGTAGTGCCGCAGGGCCACTTCGCACTGGCGACGCAGGGCGTAATCCAGCGTCTCGGCCGTCACAGTGGGGTTGCCGTCGCGGTCGCCGCCAATCCACTGTCCCATGCGGAAAAAGCTGGCCACCGGCTGGCCATCAAGCGAGGCTTCCAGCTCGGCGTAGAGCTGGGGGATCTCGCGCAGGAAAGTGGCCTCGTAATACGACAGCGCGTTTTCAATCTCATCGGCCACCGTGAGCTTGGTGAAGCGAAGCAGCCGGGTCTGCCACAGCTGCATCACGCGGGCGCGGATCTGCAGTTCGTTGGCGGCCAGCTCCTTGGGGCTCAAAGCGTCCTTGTTGGCGTTGACCGCGGCGGCGCGGGCCTTGATGGCGTCGCGCTCGGCCAGCAGGTGGGCAATGTCGCGCTCGGCATCCAGAATGCTCTTGCGCTGCACCTCGGTCGGGTGGGCGGTGAGCACCGGCGAGACATAACTGTGCGCCAGCGTCTGGCTGATGGTGCGTGGCGTGATGCCGGCCCAGCGCAGGCGCTGCAGCGCCACGTCGATGCTGCCTTCTTGCGTGTGGCCAGCGCGCTCGTGGATGGCGCGGCGGCGGATGTGGTGCCGGTCCTCGGCCAGATTGGCCAGGTGCGAGAAATACGTGAAGGCGCGGATCACGCTGACGGCGCGGTCGCCGCTCAGGCCCTTGAGCAATTTCTTGAGCGCCTTGTCGGCCTCGTGGTCGGCGTCGCGCCTGAAGGCCACCGACAGCTTGCGGATCTGCTCGACCAGTTCGTAGGCCTGCGGGCCTTCCTGTGCGCGGATCACATCGCCCAAGATGCGGCCCAGCAGGCGGATGTCCTCGACCAGCGGTTTTTCGTTGTCGCGGCTTTGACGCTTGTTGGGGGCCTGGGGGACAGGGGCTGCGGCAGAAGGCAATGACGGGGCCGGTTTCATGGCGGTCTCGGTGGGGAATGGGCAAGGGCGAGGGCATGCTGCAAGCCTTGTGTCGTCAGGGTTTGCACCATGAGGCCATGCTAGCATCGGCCAGCCCTGCGGAATTACAAACCGGTTCCCAAATGGGTTTGATATTTTTTGAAAGCCACCCTCCGTGTCCGTCAACGCTCCCGCCCGCATCGTCATCGCCACCCGTGAAAGCCGCCTGGCCCTCTGGCAGGCAGAACATGTGAAGGCCTTGTTGCAATCGCGCGGCGCGCAGGTTGAGCTCTTGGGCATGACCACGCAGGGTGATCAGATCCTGGATCGCAGCTTGTCCAAAGTCGGTGGCAAGGGCCTGTTCGTCAAGGAACTCGAAGTCGCCCTCGAAGAAGGCCGCGCCGACATCGCGGTGCACTCGCTCAAGGATGTGCCGATGGAGCTGCCCGCGGGCTTCGAGCTGGCCTGCGTGATGGAACGCGAAGACTCGCGCGATGCCTGGGTGTCCGCGCAATACGCGCGCCTCGAAGACCTGCCTCAAGGCGCCGTGGTCGGCACTTCGAGCCTGCGCCGCACGGTGCTGCTGCGCGCGCTGCGCCCCGACCTGAAGATCGAGCCGCTGCGCGGCAACCTCGACACGCGCCTGCGCAAGCTCGACGAAGGCCAGTACGCTGGTATCGTGCTGGCCGCAGCCGGTCTCAAGCGGCTGGCGTTGACGGAGCGCGTCCGCCACATCTTCGAGCCCGAACAGATGCTGCCCGCCGCTGGGCAAGGCGCACTCGGCATCGAAATCCGCGCCGGCCGCGAAGACCTCAAGGCCCTGCTCACGCCGCTGGCCGACACGGCCACCTGGCTGCGCGTGGCGGCCGAACGTGCCGTGAGCCGCGCCATGGGCGGCAGCTGTTCCATGCCGCTGGCCGCACATGCGGTGCTCGAAGGGGGTGTGCTGAGCCTGCGTGCCGCCTGGGGTGACCCTGAGGGCAGCGCGACGCTGGTGCGTGCCAGCGCGCAGACCTCGTCCCTGGACCAGGCTTCGGCCGAGCAACTGGGCCTGGAGGTGGCGGCCCAGTTGCGCGCAGGCGGCGCCCACTGAGCCACAGGAGTCCAGGCGATGACGCCGAGCGCCGTCCGAGTCCTGGTCACCCGCCCGGCGGCCGAGGCCCAGCGCTGGACCCAGGCCCTGCGCGAGCGCGGCATCGAAGCCGACAGTCTGCCGCTGATCGAGATCGCGCCACTGGACGACATGACCGCTTTGCATAACGCATGGCAGGCCATGCCCCGCCATGTCGCGGTCATGTTCGTGAGTGCCAATGCCGTGCAGCATTTCATGGCGGCACGACCGGCCGGACAGCTTTTGCAGGCCCAGGCCTGGGGCACCGGGCCGGGCACGCAGGCCGCCCTCATCGCAGCGGGCTGGCCTCCTGAACAGATCCGATGTCCGGCCGCCGACGCCGACAAATTCGATTCCGAAGCCCTGTGGGCGCAAGTCCAGGCCGATGTGCGGGCGTGGGCTGGCCGCAGCGTGCTGATCGTGCGCGGCGCAGATGCCAGCGGTCAACTGGCCGGCCGCGACTGGCTGGCGCAGCAGTTGCAGGCCGCAGGCCTGCGGGTGCAGCAATGTGTGGCCTACGTGCGTCGTGCCCCGGTCCTGGAAGAGGCGCAGCAGGCTTTGGCCCGCAGCGCCCTTCGCGATGGCTGCTGGTGGCTGTTCAGCAGCTCTGAAGCTGCACAGAACCTGGCGCAGCAGTTGCCCGGCGCCATTGGCCCGGCCTCGCGAGCCCTGGCCACCCATCCGCGCATCGCCGCACGCCTGCAGCAGCAGGGCTGGGGGCGGGTGGAGGTGGTGCCGGCCACGCTGGCGGCGCAGGTCGCCTCGATAGAATGCTTGACATGAGCGCCACACCCGACTCCGCAGCGCCCGAGCAGGGCCAGCCTTCCACCACTGCACAGCCCTTGGCACGGTCATGGGTGGTCTGGGCGGCAGCTGCCATGGCCGTGCTGGCGCTGGCCTTGTCGGCCCTGCTCTGGCAAAAAATCACCCGCATGCAGGAGCAGCTGGCGCGCCAAAGTGCCGACGCCGGCCAGCAGTCCCTTGAGGCCAAGGCCTGGGCCAAACAGGCGCAGGACACGGTCAAGGACAACGCCGCACGTCTGGGCCTGATTGAAGGCCGGTTGGGGGAGGTGGCCCTGCAGCGTGGCCAGCTCGAGGAGCTGATCCAGAGCCTGTCGCGCTCGCGTGATGAGAATCTGGTCGTTGACATCGAGGCAGGGCTGCGCATGGCCCAGCAACAAGCCCAACTCACCGGCAGCACCGAACCCCTGATGGCCACCCTCAAGTCGGCCCAGCAACGCCTGCAGCGCGCTGCGCAGCCCAGGCTGGCACCGGTGCTGCGCGCCCTTGAAAAAGACATGGAGCGCCTGCGCGGCCTGCAAACCCCCGACCTGCCCGGCTTGCTGGTGCGTCTCGACGAAGCGGTGGCCCAGGTGGACGCTCTGGTGCTGGCCAATCAGGCGCCGGCGCCTGTGGCGGCAGCAGCCAGCGATGCCATGCCAGCCCGGTCTGCATGGCCGGCCTGGTGGTCCCAGGGGGTGCAGCAGATTCTGGAGCCGATGCGCGATCTGGTGCGCATCAGCCGCGTCAATGCGCCGGAGGCTTTGCTGCTCTCGCCCGAACAATCCTTCTTCCTGCGCGAAAACCTCAAGCTCAAGCTGTTGAACGCCCGCCTGGGTCTGCTGTCGCGTCAGTACGACACGGTGCGCACGGACCTGAACCAGACAGCCGCGGCCGTGCGGCGGTATGCCGATCCTCAGTCCCGCAAAACCCAGCAGCTGCTGCAGCTGCTCGATCAGGCGCAGCAGCAACTGCAAAAGGGCGAATTGCCTCGCCTGGACGCTTCGCTGGCGGCGCTGGCCACTGCGGCGGCAGGGAGGTAAGCCATGCGTGCTGCCCTGTGGCTGATCGGACTTTTCGCACTGGCGGTGGCGGGGGCATGGCTGGCTGACCACAACCAGGGCATGGTCGCCATTTTTCTGCATCCTTACCGGATTGACCTGTCGCTGAACCTGTTCGCACTCGGTCTGGTGTTGCTGGTTGCCGTGCTCTTGCTGGCGCAGAAGGCGGTGTCGGCCTTGTTGTCGCTGCCGCGCGAAGCGCGCCGCTGGCGCCTGCAGCAAAAAGAGCGCGCCGCCCATGCGGCCTTGCTCGATGCTTATGCCCAGTTCATGGCGGGTCGTTACCTGCGTGCCCGCAAATCGGCCGAGCTGGTGCTGGTCCGTGAAGACGCTTTGCGCAACGCGGCGGACCATCCCCTGGCCCATGCAGCGGCCCTGCGCGCGGTGGCCCATGTGGTGGCCGCTGAATCAGCCCATGCCTTGCAGGACAAGGCCCTGCGTGACCAGCATCTGCAGCAGGCCGAACAAGAGTCGCAGCAGGCCGATGCCACCGAACGCCAGGCCCTGACCGAGGGCCTGCACCTGCGCGCTTCACGCTGGCTGCTCGATGACCGCGATGCACAAGGCAGTCTGGAGCGGCTGGCGCAACTGCCCGGTGCGGTGGCGCGGCGCACGGTGGCCATGCGCATCCAGCTCAAGGCGGCGCGTCTGGCCGGGCAGACGGCGCGTGCGCTCGACACGGCCCTGTTGCTGGCCAAGCACCGGGCTTTCAGTCCGGTGGCTGCCCAGAGTCTGGTGCGCAGCCTGGTGATGGAACTGATTGCCCGCACACACGATGAGCGGGCGTTTGAAAAGCTCTGGCAAGGCCTGCCGGCCGCTCAGCGCGCACTGCCCGAGGTGGTGGCCCAGGCCGCCACACGCTGGTTGCAGCTGGGAGGCGATCCGGTGCGTGCACGTGCCTGGTTGCTGCCGGTCTGGGAGGCGATGCTGGCCGGCACGACCGGCCGCAGCCTCATGGATCAGCAAAAACTGGTGCAGGCCCTGGAGCTGTCCATGAAGGATGCGCCCTCCCCGGACGCCCGCAGCTGGCTGGCCCGCATCGAGGCAGCGCAGCAGGCTCGACCCAACGATGTCCACCTGCAATACCTGGCTGGCATGGTCTACCTGCGTCACCAGCTCTGGGGCAAGGCGCAGCATCTGCTGAGCCAGGCCGCCAAAGGATTGCCCGATGCCGCCTTGCAGCGGCGCGCCTGGTCTGCTTTGGCCGAATTGGCCGAACAGCGACAGGACGAGGTGGCAGCCCTGCAGGCCTGGAAGCAGGCAGCGCGTCTGGGCTGACGCGATGGCTCGGCAACAGGCCTGCATGGCACCATGAAAAAAACCGGGCAAGCCCGGTTTTTTCGTTCAAGCTGCAAGCCTTCAGAACGGCAGCTTCATGTCGGCAAGGTCCTTGCGGGTCTCGACCAGAACCAGCGGCCCTTCGTCGATCACGACCGCCGGAGGGCGCTCGCGCGGTACATGCACCGCCTTGGGTTCGGCGGCAATCGCTGCTTGCACGGCGGCCACTTTGTCAGCGTCTGAATTGACCCACTCGAGACCGGAGCCGCTGGCGATCTGCTGCAGTTCGATCAGGGGCAGGGTGTAGGCCTGGACCTTGGGCATGCCGTTGGCGGCTGGGGCTGCAGACGCAGCGGCCTCAGGTGCTGCAGCAGGGGTTTCAACCGGGGCAGAGACTTCGGCCACGGCCGCCGCTGCCGGGGCTGCCGTGCTGGCACGGTCAAAGTAGGAGCGCTGGGGCCGCTGTTCCTGCTCGACCGGAGCTTCGCCGCCTTCGGCCGCAAGGTCTGCGTTGCTCTCGGCATCCGTGCGGGCTTCGCCCGAGCGCTCGCGGCGGTCGCGGCCATAACGGTCGCGGCTGCGGCGTTCACGGCGCTCGCCGTTGTGCTCGGCAGCGGGAGCCTCAGCGGCAGGTGCTGTGGTGACATCCGTCACCGGTTCGACCGCTGCATTGGTGTCGGTCGCGGCATTCAGGGTCTGCTCGGGCGTGCGCTCGCGGCGCTCACCGCGTTCGCGGCGGCCCTCGCCACCACGTTCACGGCGACCGCCTTCTCCACGCTCGCCGCGCGGGGCGCGTTCGGTGCGGTTGTCCTGCTCGGCCACGGGGCCTTCGGCAGTGGCGGTCTCGCCGCGCTGCTCCTGGCGGCGCTCGCGCGGCTGACGCTCGGTGCGTTCGCCACGTGGGGCGCGTTCGCCCTCGGGGCGCTCGGCACGGCCTTCGCGGTTCTCGCTCTGGCCACGGCGGTTGTTGCGGCCTTCGCCCTGGCCTTCGGTGCGCTCTGCGCGGTCGCCGCGCTCACCGCGGCGGCCGCCACGGCGGTTGCGGTCACCGCCACGGCCTTCACGGCCTTCGCGGGCTTTTTCTTCCTTCTTGGCCGGGGTGGCAGCGGCCGGCGCAGCTTCGCCACCACCGAACAGGCGCTTGAGCCAGCCAAAGAAACCGCCGGACGACGCCGGTGCTGCCACGGGGGCGGCAGCGACCACGGGGGCCGGCTCGGGTTTGGCCGGAGCGACAGGCGCCGGGGCGTCGGGCAGCACGCCCTTGATGACCGGGGTCTGCTTGTTGGTGGGCTCCTGCGAGCGGCGTGTCACCGTGGTCGGGTCCTCGATCTCCTCGGCCATCTTGTAGCTGGCTTCGATGCGGTCCAGACGCGGGTCGTCGTGCTTGAGGCGCTCGATCTTGTAGTGCGGCGTTTCCAGCGAACGGTTGGGTACCAGCAGCACGTTCAGGCGCTGCTTGAGTTCGATTTTGGCGATCTCGGGGCGCTTTTCGTTGAGCAGGAAGGAGGCCACCTCGACCGGCACTTGCGCGTGCACGGCGGCGGTGTTGTCCTTCATGGACTCTTCCTGAATGATGCGCAGGATCTGCAGTGCCGAGCTTTCGGTGTCGCGGATGTGGCCGGCGCCGCCGCAGCGTGGGCAGGGGATGGAGGCGCCTTCGCTCAGGGCGGGCTTGAGGCGCTGGCGGCTCATCTCGAGCAGGCCGAACTTGCTGATCGAGCCGAACTGCACGCGGGCGCGGTCCTGGCGCAGCGCGTCGCGCAGGCGGTTTTCGACTTCGCGGCGGTTCTTGCTCTCCTCCATGTCGATGAAGTCGATCACGATCAGGCCGCCGAGGTCGCGCAGGCGCATCTGGCGGGCCACTTCGTCGGCGGCTTCCAGGTTGGTGCGGGTCGCAGTTTCCTCGATGTCACCGCCCTTGATGGCGCGTGCCGAGTTAACGTCCACCGAGACCAGGGCTTCGGTGTGGTCGATCACGATGGCGCCACCCGAGGGCAGCTGCACGGTGCGGGCGTAGGCCGACTCGATCTGGTGCTCGATCTGGAAGCGGCTGAACAGGGGCGCATCGTCGCGGTAGCGTTTGACGCGGGCGGCGTACTCGGGCATCACGTGGCTCATGAACTGCTGAGCCTGCTCGTAGATGTCGTCGGTGTCGATCAGGACGTCGCCGATGTCGTTGTTGAAGTAGTCGCGGATGGCGCGGATCACCAGGCTCGATTCCTGGTAGATCAGGAACGCGCCTTTGCCGGCCTTGGCGGCGCCGTCGATGGCGTTCCAGAGTTTGAGCAGGTAGTTCAGGTCCCACTGCAGTTCGGGGGCGCTGCGACCGATGCCGGCGGTGCGCGCGATGATGGACATGCCCTTGGGGTATTCGAGCTGGTCCATCGCCTCCTTGAGTTCGGCGCGGTCATCGCCCTCGATGCGGCGGCTCACGCCACCGCCGCGCGGGTTGTTGGGCATCAGCACCACATAGCGGCCGGCCAGGGACACGAAGGTGGTCAGGGCCGCGCCCTTGTTGCCACGCTCTTCCTTTTCGACCTGGACCAGCAGCTCCTGGCCTTCCTTGATCACGTCCTGGATGCGGGCCTGGCTGGGCGAGACGCCTTCGGCAAAGTACTGGCGCGAGATTTCCTTGAAAGGCAGGAAGCCGTGGCGGTCCTCGCCGTAGTCGACGAAACAGGCTTCGAGCGAGGGCTCGACGCGGGTGACGACGGCCTTGTAGATGTTGCCTTTGCGCTGTTCGCGCCCTTCGATTTCGATTTCGTAGTCGAGCAGTTTTTGCCCGTCGACGATGGCCAGGCGGCGTTCTTCGGCCTGCGTGGCATTGATCAGCATCCGCTTCATGATGCGTTCCTTCTTTTTCTGTGCCGCTGCGGTTCGCTGTCGAACACGCGGGCGACGTCAACCGACCCTCAAGGGGTCACGGATGCCGGACAGAACGCCAGAAACGAAGGGAATTGCCGAGGCGAACGCGATCAGCCGAGCGCAGGCTCGGGCAGCGGGTTCAGGGCGCGTGGATGGGGCGAGGTCAGGGGGGTGTTCAGGCGTGTCCATTGCTGCAGGCACCCTGCAGTGTCCAGGACAGGTTCGCAGACCGCGACCGCCACGGCTTGCGCGGGCTCGAAGAGCCACGTCAGCCAGGTCAGCAGGTTTGCGAACAACACGACCATCTCGCTTTGATCCGCCGGGCAGCCGCTGCTTTGCAGGGCTGTCCGGATGGGGTATTCCGTATTCAGTGTTTCGGGGCGTCGGCCCATCCTGCGGGTGTCCTGCCACTGTCGGTTCGTGACCTCCAGTCTGCAGACCATGCCGCCGGTGGCATCGACCTTCTGGTGAGGCTGGGGGGATGCTGGACTAAACTCCCGCTTGTTCAGGAATTCATTTCCAGTCAAATCAACCACTTACAGCCAAAAGCCAGTGAAAGACATTATAGGGGCCAAGCCAGCCGTTTCTCTGCCGGCGGTGAAATGGCTGGTGGTGGACGAGGAATCGGCCGGGCAACGGCTGGACAATTTCCTCATGCGGCACCTCAAGGGGGTGCCCAAAACCCATGTCTACCGCATCATCCGCAGCGGCGAGGTGCGCATCAACAAGGGGCGCTGCAGCGCCGACAGTCGGGTCGAAGCCGGCGACGAAATCCGGGTCCCGCCGGTGCGCATCTCGGACAAAGTGCTTGAGAAAGCCACCCGCCCGGCGCCGGCCCGGGAATTTCCGCCGCTGCTCGAAGACGAGTACCTGCTGGCCATCGACAAGCCGGCCGGCGTGGCGGTGCACGGTGGTTCGGGGGTCAGTTTTGGCGTGATCGAGCAGTTGCGCCAGGCTCGGCCGCAGGCCCGGCTGCTGGAGCTGGTGCATCGGCTGGACCGTGAAACCAGCGGCATCTTGCTGGTGGCCAAGAAGCGCAGCGCCCTGAAACATCTGCAGGACCAGTTCCGCGAGCGCGAGACCGGCAAGACCTACCTGGCCCTGGTGCAGGGCGACTGGCCGGCCAGACTCAAGGTGATCGACCAGCCGCTTCACAAATACCTGCTGCCCGATGGCGAACGCCGCGTGAAAGTCACTACACCAGACGACCCGGACGGCATGCGCTCGATCACGCTGGTCAAGGTGGCGCAGCGCCTGCAGGGAAGCACGCTGCTGGAAGTGACCATCAAGACCGGTCGTACCCACCAGATCCGAGTGCATCTGGCCAGCAACGGCCACCCCATCGCGGGTGACGACAAATACGGTGACTTCGAAGGGAACAAGGCCTTGCAAAAGCAGGGCCTCAAACGCATGTTCCTGCACGCCTGGCGTTTACAGTTCAACCACCCGGCCAGCGGCGAGCGCGTGGCGCTGCAGGCCGAGCTGCCCCCCGAACTTCAGCAATACGTTTCACATGTCCAGCTTCCGACCCCGTCAGTTTGACCTGATCGCCTTCGACTGGGACGGCACCCTGTTCGATTCGACCGCCATCATCACCCGCTGCATCCAGCTGGCGGTGCAGGATGTGGGCGGCGCCGTGCCTTCGCGCGAGCAGGCCTCGGATGTGATCGGCATGGCGCTGATGCCAGCGCTGGCCCATGCCGCGCCCGATGTGCCCAAAGACAAATACCCGCTGCTGGGCGAGCGCTACAGACACCACTATCTGGCACACCAGCACGACATCAGCCTGTTTGACGGCGTGCTGAACATGCTGGCCGAACTGAAGTCGCGCCACCACTGGCTGACGGTGGCCACCGGCAAAAGCCGCGCCGGCCTGAACGAGGCCCTGCACGCGGTGGAGCTGCGCGACGTGTTCGACGGCTCACGCACGGCCGATGAAACCGCCGGCAAGCCGCACCCGCGCATGCTGCACGAGCTGATGCGCGAATTTGGCACCGAGCCCGAGCGAACCTTGATGGTCGGCGACACCACGCACGACCTGCAGATGGCGGTGAACGCCGGTTGCGCCAGCGTGGGCGTGAGCTACGGTGCCCATGAGCCCGACGCCTTTCATGCCCTGCAGCCACGCCACATCGCACATTCGGTGCGCGAGCTGCACGACTGGCTGCTGGCCCATGCCTGAACCGGAGCCGCCATGGACAGCCTGATCCCCTTGTGCAACAGCGCCGATCTGGTCAACGGGGGCCGCGCCGTACCCTTCGATGTGGTCTATGCCGGCCAGACCTGCCGCGCCTTTGCGGTTCGCCACCAGGGGCAGGTGCAGGCCTACCTGAACCGCTGCACCCATGTCGCGATGGAAATGGACTACCAGCCCGACCGTTTTTTTGACGAGAGCGGCCGCTGGCTGATGTGCGCCACCCACGGCGCCACCTATGCGCCTGACACCGGTGACTGCGTGGGCGGCCCTTGCCGCGGCGGGCTCATCAAGATTGACCTTTCAGAGCGTGATGGCGTGGTGCACTGGCATACTGCCTACAACCTGAAACCCTTTGAGTTCTGACATGTCTGACCCCCAAGACACCGCTTCTGCTGAACCCGCACGTTCAGACTGGGAGCGAAAAACCCTTGAGCAACTCGCTTTCGCCACCCTGCGCGAGCAACAGACAGCACGCCGCTGGAAGAACGGCCTGCGTCTGGCCTGGCTGCTGTTTGCGTTGCTGGTGTTCTGGCTGGGCTGGTCGTACAACGCGCCCACCGCCAGCCCGAGCATGCCGCACACGGCGATGGTGGCGATCAAGGGTGAGATCACCCCGGAAGGTGACGCCAGCGCCGAAAACATCATGGCTGCCATGCGCTCTGCACTGGAAGACACCGGCTCGCGCGCGCTGGTGCTGCTGATCAATTCGCCAGGCGGCAGCCCGGTGCAGGCGGGCCTCATCAACGACGAAATCCACCGCCTGAAAAAACTGCACGGCAAGCCGGTGTATGCGGTGGTGGAGGAGTCCTGCGCCTCGGCGGCTTATTACATCGCTGCTGCCGCTGACCAGATTTATGTGGACAAGGCCAGCATTGTGGGCAGCATCGGCGTGCTGATGGATGGTTTTGGATTCACCGGGCTGATGGACAAGCTGGGGGTGGAGCGTCGCCTGATGACGGCCGGCGAGAACAAGGGTTTTCTGGACCCCTTCAGCCCGCAGACCGAGGCGCAGCGCAAGCATGCGCAGGCCATGCTCAACCAGATTCATGAACAGTTCATCGGTGTGGTCAAGGCCGGGCGGGGCGATCGACTCAAAGAGTCGTCCGAAATGTTCTCGGGCCTGTTTTGGACCGGCCAGCAGGCCGTCGACATGGGCCTGGCCGATGCGCTGGGCAGTCTTGACAGCGTGGCCCGCGACGTGGTCAAAGCGTCCGAGGTGATCGATTACACCCGCCACGAAAACGTGGCCGAGCGTCTGGCCAAGCGCTTTGGTGCGGCCATGGGCGAGGCCTCGGTCAAGGCGCTTCGTCAGGGCATGGCACTGCGCTGATCTGAGCTGATTCCTTTTCTTGTGGGAGCGCGCCCCTGCGCGCGATTCGACTTTCGGCCGCAAGGGCGACTTCCTACAAGATGTTCAGGCGCCGATTGCAAACACCGCAGGCGTCTGTGCGTCCGGACCGGTGGGTGACTTTTTCCACGCCGCCACGCTGCGGCTCTGGATGCTGGCGCTGTCCAAGGTCAGGCCGCAGGCAATCGCCAGCCGAGTGCTGGGCTGCAGCGTCTGCAGCAGGGCGCCCAGCATGGCCGGGTTGCGGTAGGGCGTCTCGATCCACAGCTGGGTCTGGCCGGTCTTGAGGGCCAGACTTTCAAGCTGCCGCAGGCGCGCAGCACGTTCGCCGGCGTCCTGCGGCAGGTAGCCGACGAAGGCGAAGTTCTGGCCGTTCAGACCGCTGGCGGCGAGCGTCAGCAGCAGCGACACCGGACCTACCAGTGGCACCACTTGCAGACCCAGATCGTGCGCCGCACGCACCACCGAGCTGCCCGGGTCGGCCACGGCGGGCATGCCGGCTTCGCTCACCAGTCCGACGTCGTGGCCTTCAAGAGCCATCTGGAGCAGCGGCCTGGCGTCAAAGCCGCCTTGCTGCCCGGCTTTGTGGTCGCCTTTCTTGTGCACCTCGCGCGGCAGCTCGGTGATGGTTTGCTGCTGCAGCGGCAGGGCCAGCGGCTGGTGTTCGTCCACGCGCTTGAGGAAGGCGCGGGTCGATTTGGCGTTTTCAGTGATCCAGTGCGTGGTCCGCGCGGCGGCCACCAGCGTGGTGGTGGGCAGCACATCGGTGATGGGCGCGAGCGTGGCGCAGCCAAAATCCAGCGGGGTCGGGACCAGCAGAAGGCGGCCTTTGGACGTGCTTTGGGACGCGCTCACAACAGCTTCACCCCGGCGGCGCGCAGCATGCGGGCGGTGCGGATCAGCGGCAGGCCCACCAGCGCGGTGGGGTCGTCGTTTTCGATCGCGTCGAGCAGGGCGATGCCCAGGCCTTCGCTCTTGGCGCTGCCGGCGCAGTCGTACGGTTTCTCGGTCTGCAGGTAGTGCTCGATTTCTTCGTCACTGAGGTCGCGGAACCGCACACGCACCGGCGCCAGATCCACCTGTTCAAAGCCGGTGGCCAGACACACCACGGCCAGCGCCGTCTGGAACACCACGGTTTGTCCGCGCATCTGGCGCAGCTGCTGCACGGCGCGCGCATGTTCGCCCGGCTTACCCAGGGCCTGGCCGGCCAGATCGGCCACTTGGTCCGAGCCGATCACCACCGCCTCGGGGTGGCGTGCGGCCACGGCGCGGGCTTTGGCCAAGGCCAGCCGCAGGGCCAGCTTGCGGGGAGCTTCGCCGGGCTGCGGGGTTTCGTCCACCTCGGGGGCAGCGACTTCAAACGGCAGGTTCAGGCGCGACAGCAGTTCGCGACGGTAGCGCGAGGTGGAGCCCAGCACCACGGTGCGGGGCAGGGCAGGGGCATTCGAGGTCATGGGGGGATTCTCTTACACTCGAGAAATGGACAAAACCTTCGACCCCCGGCGCCTCGACATCAAGGCTTTTGCGCAGGCCGGCGCCGAGCTGCAGGGGCAGTCGCCGCTGTCGCAGTGGCCCCGTTTGCTGGACGAGCAGATGGCGGGCACCCAGACGCAGGAGCACCTGGTGCGCTGGCATCTTCAGGGCCAGTTGACGCCAGTCACCGGCGGGCCGTCGCGCATCGGCATGCTGCTCACGGCTGAAGTGGACTTGCCTATGCAGTGCCAGCGCTGTCTGACCCCGGTGGTCGAGACGGTGAAGGCCGAGCGCGCCTTTGTGTTCGTGGCCGATGAGACGACGGCCGAGGCGATGGACGAAGAGTCGGAAGAGGATGTGCTGGTCATCAGCCGCGACTTTGATGCTTTGTCGCTGGTCGAGGATGAGCTGATTCTGGCCTTGCCCTTGGTGCCTCGTCACGAAGTATGTCCGCAGGATTTGCCTGTCGGCGCGGCCGATGAGGCCTTTGAAGCCGCAAGCCAACGCCCCAATCCCTTTGCCGCACTGGCGGCCTTGAAAAAGGGGCAGTGATCCGGTGCTGGACCGATCGCCCGGCTTGGTCTATAATGGCAGGCTTCGCGCGGGATAACCCTCACCGCTGCGTCATCTGTTCAACCCGAAGCTGCGCCAGCTTTTGATAGCGCGGCGTCAGCAATCAAGGAGCCATCATGGCTGTTCAGCAAAACAAAAAGTCGCCTTCCAAGCGCGGCATGCACCGTTCGCACAATGCCCTGACGGTGCCGGGCATCGCTGTCGAACCCACCACCGGTGAAACCCACCTGCGTCACCACATCAGCCCCAACGGTTTCTACCGTGGTCGCAAGGTCCTGAAGACCAAGAACGAGGCCTGATCGGCCCGTTTCGAGCCATCCAAGGCCTGAAGGCCCGAAGCTACTGCATCCGGTAGCATCGGGCTTTTGTTTTTTCAGGCCTGCTTCTTGTTTGTTCTGGCATGACCTCATCCTCTCCCATCACCTTGTCTGTGGACTGCATGGGCGGCGACCATGGTCCCCGCGTTACCCTGGCGGCCTGTCGCCGATTTCTTCTCCAGCACCCCGATGCACGTCTGTTGCTGGTGGGGCGCCCGGAAGCCTTGAGTGCTCTGTCCGATCCGCGTGTGCGGGTGGTTGAGGCCACTGAAGTGGTCGAAATGGATGATCCGGTCGAGGTGGCCCTGCGCAAGAAAAAGAACTCTTCGATGCGGATCGCCATCGAGCAGGTCAAGACCGGCGAGGCGCATGCTGCCGTTTCAGCCGGCAACACCGGCGCCCTGATGGCGGTGGCCCGTTACCTGCTCAAGACCCTCGATGGCATCGATCGTCCGGCGATTGCTACGCAGATGCCCAATGCTGCCGGCGGTGGGACCACGGTGCTGGACCTGGGGGCCAACGTTGACTGCACCGCCGAGCACCTGCTGCAGTTTGCCGTGATGGGCTCGGCCCTGGTGTCGGCCTTGCAGGACAAGGATCAGCCCTCGGTCGGTTTGCTCAACATTGGCGAAGAAGTCATCAAGGGCAATGAAGTCATCAAAAAAGCAGGTGAACTGCTTCGATCTGCAGGTAACTCGGGCGATCTGAACTTCTTTGGCAATGTCGAAGGCAATGACATTTTCAAGGGCACGACCGACATCGTGGTCTGTGACGGCTTTGTGGGCAATGTGGCCCTGAAGGCCAGCGAAGGGTTGGCCACGATGGTGGGGGGCTTCCTGAAAGAGGCGTTTTCCCGCAACATCTTCACGAAAATGGCGGCCATCGTCGCGCTTCCTGTCTTATCTTCGTTCAAGAAGAAGGTCGACCACCGCCGCTACAACGGCGCAGCGCTGCTGGGCCTGCGCGGGCTGGTGTTCAAGAGCCATGGCTCGGCCGACGAGGTGGCTTTTGAGCAGGCCCTGATCCGGGCTTATGATGCAGCCCGAAACCAATTGCTGGACCGTGTCCGCACCCGGATCGCGCATGCGGCGCCCCTGCTTGCAGGGCAGACGCAAGGGCCGGAGGCCGCGACAGCCACTCTGACATGAGCATTTATTCCCGCATTCTGGGTACCGGCAGCTACCTGCCCCCCAAGCGCCTGAGCAACGCCGATCTGGCGGCCGATCTGGCCCAAAAAGGCGTTGAAACTTCTGACGAATGGATCGTGGAACGCACGGGTATCCGTGCGCGTCACTTTGCTGCGCCCGAAGTGGCTTGCAGCGACCTCGCCGTCGAAGCAGCCCGTCGCGCCATCGAGGCCGCAGGCATTGGTGCCGACGATCTGGACCTGATCATTGTGGCGACGTCCACCCCCGACATGGTGTTCCCGTCCACGGCCACCATGGTGCAGCACAAGCTTGGCACGGCCGGCTGCCCGGCATTTGATGTGCAGGCGGTGTGCAGCGGCTTCATTTATGCGCTGACCGTGGCGGATTCGATGATCCGCGCCGGTTCGGCCCAAAAAGCTTTGGTGATCGGCTCCGAGGTGTTCAGCCGCATCCTCGATTTCAAGGACCGCACGACCTGTGTGCTTTTCGGCGACGGTGCCGGCGCCGTGGTGATCGGTGCGTCGGACGAGCCGGGCATTCTGGCCACCGACATCCACGCCGATGGCAAGCACCGCGACATTTTGTGTGTGCCCGGTCACGTGTCTGGCGGCAATGTGCTGGGCGATCCGGTGCTCAAGATGGACGGTCAGGCCGTGTTCAAGCTGGCTGTGGGCGTGCTCGAGGAAACCGCGCGCGCCAGTCTGGCCAAGGCGGGTTTGCAGGACAGCGACATCGACTGGCTGATCCCGCACCAGGCCAACATCCGCATCATGCAAAGCACCGCCAGAAAGCTGAAGATGCCCGCGGAGAAAGTGGTGGTCACGGTCGACCAGCACGGCAACACCTCGGCCGCATCGATTCCGCTGGCCTTGGACGCGGCCGTGCGCGACGGGCGCATCCAGCGTGGCCAGCACCTCATGCTCGAAGGCGTGGGTGGCGGCTTCACCTGGGGCTCGGTGCTGGTCAAGTACTGATTCACTGCTTTCAGACAAACAACATGACGACATTCGCTTTTGTATTCCCCGGTCAGGGCTCGCAGTCGGTGGGCATGCTCGACGCTTGGGGCGACCACCCCGCCGTGCTCGAAACGCTCAAGGAAGCTTCGGATGCGCTGGGCGAAGACATCGCCCAGCTGATCAAGGAAGGCCCCAAAGAGGCGCTGGCGCTCACCACCAACACCCAGCCGGTGATGCTGGTGGCCGGCGTGGCGGCTTACCGCGCCTGGCTGGCCGAGGGTGGCGCCAAGCCTGCCGTGGTGGCCGGCCACTCGCTGGGCGAATACAGCGCGCTGGTGGCTTCGGGCGTGCTGACTTTGCAGCAGGCCGCGCCGCTGGTGCGCCTGCGCGCTGCCGCCATGCAGGAAGCCGTGCCGGTGGGCGTGGGCGCCATGGCCGCCATCCTGGGCCTGGCGTCCAGCAAGGTGATTGAAGGCTGCAAAGAGGCGCAGGCCAGCTTTGGTGCGGGCAGCGCCGAAGTGGTGGAGGCCGTGAACTTCAACGATGCAGCGCAAACCGTGATCGCCGGCACCAAAGCCGGCGTGGACAAGGCCTGCGAAGTGCTCAAGGGCATGGGCGCCAAGCGCGCGCTGCCGCTGCCGGTGTCGGCCCCGTTCCACTCCAGCCTGATGAAACCCGCCGCCGAGAAGTTGCGCGAGAAGCTCGCCACGCTGGCGCTGGCCGCGCCGCAGATCCCGGTGGTCAACAACATCGATGTGGCCGTCGAAACCGAAGCCGACCGCATCCGCGACGCCCTTTACCGCCAGGCTTTTGGGCCGGTGCGCTGGGTCGAATGTGTTCAGGCCATCAAGGCGCGTGGCATTTCAACCCTGGTCGAGTGCGGTCCTGGCAAGGTGCTGGCCGGCATGACCAAGCGCATCGACGCCGAACTGAGCGGTCTGGCCCTCTACGACCCGGCCACGCTGGCCGAAGTGAAAGGAATCCTCGCATGAGCGACAAGCAAGTGGCCCTTGTGACCGGTGCCTCGCGTGGCATCGGCGCCTCGATCGCCCAGCAGCTGGCGCGCGAAGGCTTCATCGTGATCGGTACTGCCACGTCCGACGACGGTGCCGCCAAAATCAGCGACGCCCTGTCGGCTTTTCCCGGCTGCCGTGGCGCCAACCTGAACGTGAACGATGCCGCAGCCGCTGAAGCCCTGATCGACGGCATCGTCAAAGAGCATGGTGGCCTGCAGGTGCTGGTCAACAACGCCGGCATCACCCGCGACACGCTGGCCATGCGGATGAAGGACGAGGACTGGGACGCCGTGGCCGACACCAATCTCAAGGCGGTGTTCCGCATGAGCCGTGCCGTCATCCGCCCGATGATGAAACAGCGCTACGGCCGCATCATCAGCATCACCAGCGTGGTGGGCGCTTCCGGCAACCCGGGGCAGGCCAACTACGCCGCCGCCAAGGCCGGTGTGGCCGGCATGACCCGGGCCCTGGCGCGCGAACTGGGTAGCCGCGGCATCACCGTCAACTGCGTGGCCCCCGGTTTCATCGAGACCGACATGACGGCTGCCTTGCCTGAAGCGCAGCAGCAGGCTTTGCTGGGCCAGATCCCGCTGGGCCATCTGGGCAAGCCCGAGGACATCGCCCATGCGGTGGCCTTCCTTGCCAGCGCCAAGGCTGCCTATGTCACCGGTCAGGAGCTGCATGTCAACGGGGGCATGTTCATGGCCTGATAGGCCACCGGAACGAAGCCACTGGACAAGCGGGTAAAATCACATTTTTTCACAACCCCCAGAGGGAAACCATGAGCGATATCGAAGCACGTGTCAAAAAAATCATCGCCGAGCAACTCGGCGTGGAAGAGTCCCAGGTCACCAATGAAAAAGCCTTCGTGGCCGATCTGGGTGCCGACTCCCTGGACACGGTGGAACTGGTGATGGCACTCGAAGACGAGTTCGGCATCGAGATTCCCGACGAAGACGCCGAGAAGATCACCACGGTGCAAGCCGCGATCGACTACGCCAACAGCAAAAAGGCCTGATCGCCCATGACCCGGCGCCGCGTTGTTGTCACGGGTTTGGGATGCATCAGCCCCGTGGGCAACACGGTGGCGGATGCATGGTCCAACCTGCTTGCCGGCCAGTCCGGCATCGGTCTGATCACGAAGTTCGACGCTTCGGCACTTGCCTGCAAGATTGCCGGCGAGGTCAAGAACTTCGATCTGGAGTCCTACATCAGCGCGAAAGAAGCGCGCACAATGGACACCTTCATCCACTATGGCATCGCTGCTGCTGCACAGGCGGTGCAGGACGCAGGTCTGGCCACAGGCGAGGCGCTGGGTGAAGAAGAAGCGACCCGGATCGGCGTGGTCATCGGCTCGGGTATCGGCGGTCTGCCGATGATCGAAGAGACCCACACCGAGTACACCAACCGCGGCCCGCGCCGCATTTCGCCGTTCTTCGTGCCGGCCTCGATCATCAACATGATCTCGGGCCATGTGTCCATGCGTTTCGGTTTCAAGGGCCCGAACCTGGCCGTGGTCACCGCCTGCACGACCGGACTGCACAGCATCGGCGAAGCCGGCCGCCTGATCGAATACGGCGACGCCGATGTGGTGATCGCGGGTGGCTCTGAATCCACTGTGTCGCCGCTGGGTGTGGGTGGCTTTGCCGCCATGCGCGCCCTCTCCACCCGCAACGACGACCCCGCTGCGGCTTCGCGTCCCTGGGACAAGGACCGCGACGGCTTTGTGCTGGGCGAAGGCGCGGGTGTGCTGGTGCTTGAAGAGTACGAACACGCCAAGGCCCGTGGCGCAAAGATTTACGCCGAACTGGCAGGCTATGGCATGAGTGCCGATGCCGGCCACATGACCGCGCCCAACATGGACGGCCCGCGCCGCGCCATGCTGAACGCACTGCGCAACGCCGGCGTCAATGCCGACCAGGTCAACTACCTGAATGCGCATGGCACCTCCACCCCGCTGGGCGATGTGAACGAAACCAATGCGATCAAGGCTGCTCTGGGCGAGCACGCCAAAAACATGGTGGTCAGCTCGACCAAGTCCATGACGGGGCACCTGCTCGGTGGCGCCGGTGGCATCGAGAGCGTGTTCACCGTCCTTGCGCTGCACCACCAGAAAGTGCCGCCAACCATCAACCTGGTCAACCAGGACCCTGAGTGCGATCTGGACTATTGCGCCAACACTGCGCGCGATCTGAAGATCGATGTGGCCGTCAAGAACAACTTCGGTTTTGGCGGCACCAACGGCACTTTGGTGTTCAAACGCGTCTGATCGCGGAGTTCTCTCCATGCGCAACGCCCCACCCGTGCTTGTCCCGGTGGGGCGTTTTGTTTGGGGCGGGCGCATCGCGCTGATGCTTGCGCTGCTGACCGCTCTGGTGTGGCTGGTTCTGGCGAGGATGCAGGCCATGTCTGCCGCACGAATGGCGCTGCTGGCACTGGCATGCCTGTTCGCTGCGGGGTTGTCCTGGCTCGCATGGCAGCGGGAACAGTTGCCCTCCGGAGAGCTGGCTTGGGACGGTGAGGACTGGTGGTACAGGCCCGCTGATGGTAAGAGCCAACGGGTCCGCGTGTCGCTGAACTGGGATGCCGGGCGTGCCATGCTGCTGCGCGTGCAGGCCAGACCGAGGGGGGGCTGGCGGGCACAATACCTCTGGCTGCAGGCCTGTCGCCTGCCCTTGCAGTGGCACGCGCTGCGGTGTGCCGTGTACGGTCACGACACTTTGTAACTCGCCTGGGTGGGCGTTCACCTTGAGTTGATGGTTTTTGGCCTTATCTTTCGGGCGTTCTGCCTGTACCCATGAAGGAGTGATCCATGGTTCAACACGTCTGGAAAAAAAGTGTGGTGGCGGCGGCCCTGGTATTGATGGGCGCCAGCGGTGCTGTGCTGCTGCAAGGCACGCATGTCCACGCGCAGCAGCCATCTGCGGCGGTGCGTGGGCTGCCTGACTTCACCGAGCTGGTGGAGCAGGTGGGGCCGTCGGTGGTGAACATCCGCACGCTGGAAAAAGTTCGCCAGAACGACGCAGCCAATGGCGGTCCGGATGAAGAGATGCAGGAGTTTTTCCGCCGCTTCTTTGGTGTGCCCCTGCCCAACATGCCGCGTCAGGCCCCGCGCCAGAACCGTCCCCAGCCCGAGGAGGCCCAGCCGCGTGGTGTGGGTTCCGGTTTCATCCTCACCTCGGACGGCTACATCATGACCAATGCGCATGTGGTCGATGGCGCCGACGAGGTGGTGGTCACGCTGACCGACAAGCGCGAGTTCAAGGCAAAGATCGTGGGTGCCGACAAGCGCACCGATGTGGCGGTCGTCAAGATCAGCGCCACCGGTCTGCCGGCCGTCAAGGTCGGCGACGTCAGCCGCCTCAAGGTCGGTGAATGGGTGATGGCCATCGGCTCGCCTTTTGGACTGGAAAACACGGTGACTGCCGGCATCGTCAGTGCCAAGCAGCGCGACACGGGCGACTACCTCCCTTTCATTCAGACCGATGTGGCCATCAACCCGGGCAACTCGGGCGGGCCCTTGATCAACATGCGCGGTGAGGTGGTGGGCATCAACAGCCAGATCTATTCACGCTCGGGCGGTTTCATGGGCATCTCGTTTTCCATCCCGATGGATGAGGCGATCCGTGTAAGCGACCAGCTGCGCGCCAGCGGGCGGGTCACGCGCGGCCGCATTGGCGTGCAGATCGATCAGGTGACCAAGGAAGTGGCCGAGTCCATCGGTCTGGGCAAACCACAGGGGGCCTTGATCCGAGGGGTGGAGGAGGGCTCGCCTGCCGAGAAGGCTGGCATCGAGGCCGGCGACATCATCACCAGATTCGATGGCAAGGCCATTGACAAGGCTTCTGACCTGCCACGTCTGGTGGGCAACACCAAACCGGGCAGCCGGGTGAATGTGACGGTGTTCCGCCGCGGGGCCAGCAAGGATCTGAACATCACTGTGGCCGAAGTGCAGCCGGAGAAGAACGTGGCCCAGAAGCCCGCAGAAGAACGCAAGGGTTCTGCCGTCGCCCCGCTGGGTCTGGTGGTGGCTGAGTTGAGTGATGGCCAGAAGCGCGAGTTGCGTGTGCGTGGTGGCGTGCGCATCGAGTCTGCGGCGGAGCCGGCCGCTCGTGCTGGCTTGCGCGAAGGCGATGTGATTCTTGCGATCGCCAATACCGAGGTGCTGGGTGTGCGCGATTTCGAGACCATCATGGCCCGCGTGGACAAGAGCCGCCCGGTGAGTTTGCTGATTCGCCGGGGGGATGTGGCGCAGTACGTACTGGTCCGTCCGGGACGTTGATCGCCAGCTGTCAATACCCCCAGAGTTTTACGGGGGCATTGCGTCTGCCGGCGGGGGATTTGCAACAGGCTGAAAATTTTTTTTCGGATAATTGTTTCACTTTCCGAAGTTTGTACAAGCTAACTTTCTGGGGCTTTGCATCCTCTTTTCGTTAAAATTCGGTACCTTGACCGATGATTGATGGCATCGAAGGCAGGTCTGGATTCACGATGCGGGATGTTCAGAAACAGTCCACCAGTGATCCACAGCAAGCCCACAAGTTGTTCAGAAACTGACCTCAGATAATGTGGACAACATGTGGATAATAATGCTGTTGCAGTGTTGCAACGACCTGAAATGCGCAGTGGCGGGGCTGTTTGATCTGGGCAATTTGCCTACAATGAAGTCCCAACTATCGCAGTTGCCATAGATTGTTGGTTCAGGGCGCGTCACCATTCGACGCGCCCTTTTTTCTTGTGTGGGTCATTCACCCACAAGCACTTGCAAGTCGTCCTTGATGAATCACATTCGAAACTTCTCGATCATTGCGCACATCGATCATGGCAAATCAACACTCGCGGATCGTCTGATCCAGCGCTGCGGCGGTTTGGCTGAACGCGAGATGGAAGCCCAGGTGCTCGACTCGATGGACATCGAGAAAGAGCGCGGCATCACCATCAAGGCGCAGACCGCAGCGCTGCAATACAAGGCCAGGGACGGCAAGACCTACAACCTCAACCTGATCGACACGCCCGGCCATGTGGACTTCTCGTATGAAGTCAGCCGTTCACTGTCGGCCTGCGAGGGCGCCTTGCTGGTGGTCGATGCCAGCCAGGGTGTGGAAGCTCAGACGGTGGCCAACTGCTACACCGCGCTCGACCTGGGTGTCGAAGTGCTGCCGGTGCTCAACAAAATGGATTTGCCACAGGCCGACCCGGACAACGCCAAGGCCGAAATCGAGGACGTGATCGGGATTGACGCCAGCGATGCCGTGCCGTGTTCGGCCAAGACCGGCATGGGGGTGGATGAGATCCTTGAGATGATCGTGGCCAAAGTGCCCGCACCGCGCGGTAACCCTGACGCACCCCTGCGCGCCATGATCATCGACAGCTGGTTCGACAGCTATGTCGGCGTGGTGATGCTGGTGCGGGTGGTGGATGGCCGTCTGGCCAAAAACGAGCGCATCAAGCTGATGGCCACCGGCGCCTGCTACGAAGCCGGCAACCTCGGTGTGTTCACACCGGCCAACCAGCCGCGCGAGAGCCTGGAAGCGGGCGAGGTGGGCTACATCATCGCTGGCATCAAGGAGCTCAAGGCCGCCAAGGTGGGTGACACCATCACCCTGGAAAAGAAGCTGCCCAACAACCTGGGCTCGGCCACCGAGGCGCTGCCCGGCTTCAAGGAAATCCAGCCGCAGGTGTTTGCCGGCTTGTACCCGACCGAGGCCAACCAGTACGACGCGCTGCGCGATGCGCTCGAAAAACTCCAGCTCAACGACGCCTCGCTGCAGTACGAGCCTGAAGTCTCGCAGGCGCTGGGCTTTGGTTTCCGCTGCGGCTTCCTGGGCCTGCTGCACATGGAAATCGTGCAGGAGCGTCTGGAGCGCGAGTTCGACCAGGACCTGATCACCACCGCGCCCAGCGTGGTCTACGAAGTGGTCAAGGGCGACGGCGAAGTCATCATGGTGGAAAACCCCTCCAAGATGCCCGAGCAGGGACGCATTCAGGAAATCCGTGAACCCATCGTCACGGTGCACCTGTACATGCCGCAGGACTATGTGGGCCCGGTGATGACGCTGGCCAACCAGAAGCGCGGCGTGCAGATCAACATGGCCTACCACGGCCGCCAGGTCATGCTCACCTACGAGATGCCGCTGGGCGAGATCGTGCTGGACTTCTTCGACAAGCTCAAGTCCGTCAGCCGCGGCTACGCCTCGATGGACTACGAGTTCAAGGAATACCGTGCGTCCGACGTGGTCAAGGTCGATATCCTGCTCAATGGCGAGAAGGTCGACGCCCTGTCCATCATCGTGCACCGCAGCCAGTCGCAGTACCGCGGACGTGCGGTGGCCGCCAAGATGCGTGAGATCATCAGCCGTCAGATGTTCGATGTGGCCATCCAGGCCGCCATTGGCGCCAACATCATTGCCCGCGAAACCATCAAGGCCCTGCGCAAGAACGTGCTGGCCAAATGTTATGGCGGTGACATCACGCGCAAGCGCAAGCTGCTGGAAAAGCAGAAAGCGGGTAAAAAGCGCATGAAACAGATCGGTTCGGTCGAGGTGCCCCAAGAGGCCTTCCTCGCCATCCTGCAGGTAGAAGATTGATGCCCATCCTGACCGCCATCATCCTGGCCGCTTTTGGCGGCTATATCGCCGGCTGGTACCTCGACGTGATCGAGGGCAACTTTGCCTTGCTGCTTTTTCTGGCCAGCGTGGTCACCGGCATTTACTGGCTGGCTGAGCGATTTCATTTCTTGCCCCAGCGTCAGGCGGCTGCTGCCCGGCTGCAAGCCGAGACGGTCAGCCGCCGCGAAGAGCTGCAGCGCATGGGCATTGAGAAGGTCGATACCGACACCCGCGAAGCCCAGCAGAAACTGCTGATGCAACCCTGGTGGCTGGACTGGACGGCAGGGCTCTTTCCCGTCATCGTCACGGTTTTCCTGCTGCGTTCCTTTTTGTTCGAGCCCTTCAAAATTCCCTCGGGCTCGATGATCCCGACGTTGCAGATCGGTGACCTGATCCTGGTCAACAAGTTTCACTACGGTATCCGCCTGCCGGTGGCCAACACCAAGCTCACGGCAGGCACTCCAGTGCAGCGCGGCGACGTGATGGTGTTCCGTTACCCGCCCAAGCCCAGTGTGGACTACATCAAGCGCGTGGTCGGCATTCCCGGCGACGAGGTGGCTTACCTGAACAAGAAGTTGACCATCAACGGTCAGCCGGTGGCCAGCGAGGCACTGCCCGACTATTTTGACGAGTCGGTCATGCGTTATTTCCGCCACGAGCGCGAAAGCCTGCCTGGCAAGAACCACGAGATCATCATCGACAGCGAGCGTCCGGGCTTCATTGCCGGTGCCGACGAGTTCCCCTTCCGGGACCAATGCCGCTACAGCGTCGAGGGTGTGGTCTGTAAGGTGCCTGAGGGGCACTACTTCATGATGGGCGACAACCGGGACAACTCGCTCGATTCCCGCTACTGGGGCTTTGTGCCGGACAAGAACATCGTGGGCAAGGCTTTCTTTGTCTGGATGAACTTTGGCAACTTCAAGCGCATCGGCTCTTTCGATTGAGGCATGACGTGAGCACCCGAGACGCCCTGTCAGACCTGCAGATCCGCATCGGTTACGCCTTCCGTGACCGCGCCTTGCTGCAACAGGCGATCACGCACCGCAGCTTCAGCGCTGACCACAATGAACGGCTGGAGTTCCTCGGGGACTCGGTGCTCAACCTGGCGGTGGCCCACCTGCTGTATGTGCAGCTGAGCGAGCTGCCCGAAGGTGACTTGTCACGCGTGCGTGCCAACCTGGTCAAACAGGACACCCTGCAGGCCCTGGCACTGCAGATGCAGCTGCCCGATGTGCTGCGCCTGGGTGAAGGCGAATTGAAGTCCGGTGGCCGCAAGCGTCCTTCCATCCTGGCCGACGCCCTCGAAGCGGTGATCGGTGCGGTGTATCTGGACGGGGGCTATGCCGCTGCCCAGGGCCTGGTTGAACGCCTGTTCAAGAACGTCGAGATCCAGCCGCAGATGCAGGCGGCGGCCAAGGACCCCAAGACCGAGTTGCAGGAGTGGCTGCAGGCGCGCAAGCTCGCTTTGCCGCAGTACGTCGTGATGGCCACCACCGGCGCCGCACACCGCCAGACCTTTGAAGTGGCCTGCGAGGTGCGCGAGCTGCGCCAGTCGCAGCGCGGTCTGGGCCCCTCGCGCAGGGCGGCCGAACAGGCCGCCGCTGCTGCATTGCTCGAAATACTCAAGGCTTCCCACGCATGAACGATCCCCGCCCCACCGACCAGCCGTCTGCTCCCGTGCACCGCCGTGCGGTCGACATTCCTGGCGTCACGGTGCAGCCACGCAGTGCCGACGAAGCCGTGCAGGCCGGCATCGAGGTGCCCGCCGCCGCGCAGCCGGCGTCTTCTGAAGGCCAGCGCTGCGGCCTGATTGCCATCGTGGGCAAGCCCAACGTGGGCAAGTCCACCTTGCTCAACGCACTGGTGGGCCAGAAGATCAGCATCACCTCGCGCAAGGCGCAGACCACGCGCCACCGCATCACCGGCATTCGCACGCAAGGCCAAACCCAGTATGTGTTTGTGGACACACCGGGTTTCCAGACCCGCCACAGTGCTGCGCTCAACAAGTCGCTCAACAAGACCGTGATGGGCGCGCTGGGCGATGTGGATCTGGTGCTTTTTGTGGTCGAGGCCGGCAACTTCACGCTGGCCGATGCCAAGGTGCTTTCTTTGCTCAAACCTGGCATCCCGGTGCTGCTGGTGGCCAACAAGCTTGACATGGTGAACCGCCGTGCCGAAGTCGCGCCCTGGCTCAAGGGCATGCAGGAGCGCCACCCCTTTGCCGAGTTTGTGCCCATGTCGGCCAAGCAGCCCAAGGACATCGAGCGGCTGCTGGACATCTGCGAGAAATACCTGCCCGAGCAGGGCTGGTGGTACACCAACGATGAACTGACCGATCGCAGCGAGAAGTTTTTGGCCAGCGAAATCATCCGCGAAAAGCTGTTCCGCCTCACGGGTGACGAGCTGCCCTACACCTCGACCGTGGTGATCGAGAAGTTCGACGAAGAACCAGGCAAGACCGCCAGCCGCATGGTGCGCATCGCCGCCACCATCGTGGTCGAGCGCGACGGCCACAAGGCCATGGTGATTGGCGAGAAGGGCGAAAAGCTCAAGCGCATCGGCACCGAATCGCGCGTGGAGCTGGAAAAGCTGCTCGATGCCAAGGTGTTCATCGAACTGTGGGTGAAGGTGCGGTCGGGCTGGGCCGATGACGAGGCGCGTGTGCGCAGCTTCGGCTACGAATAAATGTGTGCCCCCACGCTTTTCACTGCGTGTAATGCGCTGCCCCCCGAGGGGGTGCGTTTTGCCTTGGGACGGCCCGGCGGCAAAACCTCCTGACCACCATGGCCACCCGACGCATCAGCGACGAACCCGCCTATGTGCTGCACCGCTACGACTGGAGCGAAACCAGCCTGATCCTCGAAGTCTTCACGCGCCAGCATGGGCGCGTGGCGCTGGCGGCCAAGGGCGTCAAGCGCCCGACTTCGAGTTTCCGTCCCATCCTGCTGCCGCTGCAGCCGTTGTCCATCACCTATGGCGGCGAGGGCGATGTGCGCACCCTCAAGGGGGCCGAATGGGTGGGCGGCCACGTCATGCCAACGGGAGAGGCGCTGCTCTCGGGTTATTACCTCAACGAACTGCTGATGCGTCTGCTGGCGCGCGACGACCCGCACCCGGTCTTGTTCGATGTGTACGCCGCCACCGTGCGATTGCTGGCCAGCGGCGAACCAGAAGCCTTGCAATGGGCATTGCGTGGTTTCGAGTTGCTGCTGCTGCGCGAGCTGGGCTTTCTGCCTGCGCTGGATGTGCAGACGCTGAGTCTGCAGCCGCTTGTGCCCGAAGACCGTTATGCGCTGGTGCCCGAGGCTGGGCTGCAATGGGTGAGCGCCGAGGAGCGCCAAGCCCTGACCGGTGCCCAGTGGCAGGCTCTGCAGCAGGCCCTCGACGATCCTGTGCCCTTTGCCGCGCTGCTGCGCGAATGCGCCGATCTGCTGGCCCTGCTGCAGCGGCCACTGCGCCACCTGCTCAACTACCATTGCGGTGTGGGGGCTTTCCGCACCCGCCAGATGATGCTGGACATCCAAAGCCTATGAACGTTTCCAATTCCCGTGTGGCGCTCTCTGTCAACGTCAACAAGGTGGCGCTGCTGCGCAATTCGCGCCATCTGGGCATCCCCAGCGTGACCCGTGCGGCCGAGCTCTGCCTGCAGGCTGGCGCCCAGGGCATCACCATCCACCCGCGCCCGGACGAACGCCACATCCGCGCCAGCGACGTGACCGAGCTGGCCGCGCTGATGAAGGCCTGGCCGGACCGCGAATTCAACATCGAGGGCAACCCCTTCCACAACCTGATGGCGCATGTGCGTGCGGTGCGCCCGCACCAGGTCACCTTTGTGCCAGACAGCGAAGGCCAGTTTACCAGCGACCACGGCTGGACCTTCCCGCAGGACGCCGAACGCCTGCGTCCCCTGATCGCCGAATGCAAGGCGCTGGGCGTGCGCGTGAGCCTGTTCATGGACCCGGTGCCTGAACAAATGGCGGCCGCCCGCGCCGTGGGCGCCGACCGTGTGGAGCTTTACACCGAACCCTATGCCGCCGCCTGGGGCACGCCAGAACACGCCGTGCAACTGCAACGCTACGCCGCCGCCGCGCAGGCCGCGTTGGATGTGGGCTTGGGCCTGAACGCCGGCCACGACCTCAACCAGGACAACCTGCCCGCCGTTGTGAAAGCGGTGCCCGGCCTGCAGGAAGTCTCGATCGGCCACGCCCTGATCGGTGATGCGCTGGAGCTGGGCTATGCCGCCACGGTGCAGGCTTATTTAAGGGCCCTGGCATGAGCATCTTCGCGCGCGGGGGCGCGCTCCTACAGCCATTGGATTTTGTAGGAGGCCGCCCCCGCGGCCGAAAGGTTGCACCATGATCTACGGCATCGGCACCGACATCTGCGACATCCGGCGTATCCGCAGCAGCCTTGAAAAGCATGGCGAGCGTTTTGCTGCCAAGGTGCTCTCAGAAGGTGAAATGGCGACATGGAAGGCGCGCAGCGCGCGCTGGCCCGAACGCGGTATCCGGTACCTGGCCACACGCTTTTCAGCCAAGGAAGCCTTCAGCAAGGCGGTGGGTCTGGGCATGCGCATACCCATGACCTGGCGCTTGTGCGAGATCTCCAAGCTGCCCAGTGGCCAGCCCGTGATCGTGTTGCACGGTGAGTTGAAAAACTGGTTTGAAGCCAAGGGCCTCAAAGCCCACATCACCGTCACCGACGAGAGCGAATACGCCGCCAGCTTTTGCGTGGTGGAGACCTCTTGAATTGCGCGGGCTCGGCCCGACCTTGGATAGATACTCCATGACCTTGCACGCCCCCCTGATTCTGGACATCGCCGGCACCGCATTGAGCGATGTCGACCGCCGCCGGCTGGCGCATCCGCTCACAGGTGGCCTGATCCTGTTCGGCCGCAACTGGCAAAGCCGCGCCCAGCTCACCGCCCTCTGCGCGGAGGTCAAAAGCCTGCGCCCCGACCTGCTGATTGCCGTGGACCACGAAGGTGGCCGCGTGCAGCGTTTTCGCACCGACGGCTTCACCCACCTGCCGCCCATGCGCGCCCTTGGCGAGATGTGGCTGCAGGACGACAAGGGAATGCCCGGCTCAGGGGCACTCAAGGCCTGCGAGGCCGCGACCTCGGCCGGCTTTGTGCTGGCCAGCGAGCTGCGGGCCTGCGGCGTGGATTTCAGCTTCACACCGGTGCTGGACTTGGACCATGGTGAGAGTGGCG
>CAXRGK010000043.1:0-2231 GCA_964230145.1 Burkholderiaceae bacterium
CTGCGTCAGGGCCTGCAACTTCTGGCCAGCGAACTGCCCCCGATTGACAAGAGTTTCTGAACCCGGTTTGACACCATGACCGACTTTTATTCCCAACCCCTGATCATCACCAGCGCGCCCAACGGAGCCTACAAGCTGAGCACTGACCACCCACAGGTGCCACTGACAGCCGAGCATCTGGCGCGCACCGCCAAAGCCTGCCTGGAAGCCGGCGCCAGCATGTTGCACCTGCACATCCGGGATGCGCAAGGCCGCCACAGCCTCGACGTGGCGGGTTACCGCGCCGCCCTGCAGGCGGTGCGCGCTGCTGTGGGAGATGCCATGGTGTTGCAGGTCACCAGCGAAGCGGCCAAGGTGTACCAGGCGCCCGCCCAGATCGCCATGGTGCGCGAGCTGCGACCAGAAGCGGTATCGGTGGGTTTGCGCGAGGTCGACCAACCCGCCATCGGCGAAGCCGGCCTGTCCGACTTCTTTGGCTGGCTCGCCCGGGAACGCGTGATGACCCAGGTGATCCTGTACGACACCGCCGACCTGCACCGCTGGCAGGACCTTCGCCAGCGCGGTGTGGTGCCCGATGCCCCCTGGTTCCTGCTGTTCGTGCTGGGCCGCTACACCGCAGGGCAAACCTCCAGCCCGACCGATCTGGTGCCTTTTGTCCATGCCCACACCGGCACCGAGCCCTGGTCCGTCTGCGCCTTCGGCAAGACCGAACATGCCTGCGTCACCGCAGCAGCAGCCCTGGGTGGCCATGTGCGGGTGGGCTTTGAAAACAACCTTTACCTGAAAACCGGCGCCATGGCACCGGACAACACCGCGCTGGTCGCCCAGGCCGCCGAAGCCGCTCGCAGCTTGGGGCGCCCCCTGGCAACGGCAACCCACATCCGCGAACGTTTTGGATCCTGAGCCCCCTGTTCACTCACCCCATGGTCTGTCACCCCCGGGCTTGACCCGAGGGCCCAGGCCCCACACGCTGGATGCGCTGGTCAGCGCCAGAGCATGACAGCAGCCAACCCAAGGAGACCTTCATGCAACGCAGAACCCTGTTGACCACCGCCCTGTCCGCCCTTGCGGCCATGACCGCTCTGGCCGCGCCGGCTTTGGCGCAAGACAACTGGCCCAGCAAGACCATCCGTTTCGTGGTGCCCTACCCGCCCGGCGGTCCGACCGATCTGATGGCCCGACTGCTCCAGGGCGAGCTGACCAAGCGCCTGGGCGTGGCTGTGGTGGTGGACAACAAGTCCGGCGCCGGCGGCAACCTCGGCAGCGCCGAAGTGGCCAAACAGGCTCCGGCCGATGGCCACACCCTGCTGCTGGCGGCCAGCGGCCCCATGGCCGTGAACCCGACGCTCTACCGCAGCATGCCGTTCAACCCGCTGACCGATCTGGCCCCGGTCATCCAGATTTCGTCCTTCCCGCTGGTGCTGGAAGTCAACCCGAACCTCGGTGTCAAGAGCGTGAAGGAACTCATCACGCTGGCCAAGCAGTCCAAAACCCTGAGCTTTGCCTCGGCCGGCAATGGCACGCCGCAGCACCTGGCCGGCGAGCTGTTCAACACGCAGATGGGGATCGAAATCACCCACATTCCGTACAAGGGTGCAGGCCCGGCCCTCAACGATGTGATCGGGGGTCAGGTGGGGGTGATGTTCGATATTCTGGGCAGCTCACTGCCCCACATTGGCTCGGGCAAGCTGTTGCCACTGGCCGTCACCTCGGCCAAACGCACGCCGCAGCTGCCCAATGTGCCGACCATGGCCGAAGCCGGCGTCACTGGCTATGAGTTCGGTGCGTGGCACGGCATTGCCGTGCGTGCCGGCACGCCGCCCGCCATCATCGACAAGCTCAACAGCACGCTGAACGCCATCTTCAAGGAGCCCGAATTCCGCACCAAATGGGAGGCCATCGGCACCCCGGTGGTGGCCGGCAGTGCTACCGCCTTTGGAGAGTTGATCCGCCGCGACACCGTCCGTCTGGGCAAAGTGGTCAAGGATTCGGGCGCCACCGTGGACTGACAGACGGCTTTCGGCCACAGGGGCGGCCTCCTGCAGAGAGGGGTGCAGGAGCGAGCCCCTGCTCGCGAAAGCAGGTGAGGACGACTCGATTTATTCGTCGTTGTCGGGCGGGAAGCCGACAGCTTCGGGCGGCGCTTCTGACGCCCCCATCACCACGTTGCGCAGTGTCTCGCGCAGCATCTTTTTCTCGGGCAGGCTCAGGGCGCGGGCCAGACGCTGGCG
>CAXRGK010000044.1:0-27771 GCA_964230145.1 Burkholderiaceae bacterium
TGGCCAGGAAGCCGTTCATCACTGGCGTCTGGTATTCGAGCATGTTGTTCAGGCGTTCGTCGAATTTGGCGCCGCTCACACGGGTAAGGTTACGCATGTCGCCCAGCTGGTCGCCGAACAGGTTAAAGGCTTCGCGGGCCACCTTGAAGGGGGTGTCGAACTTACCGACGCGTACAGTACCGAAATCGCCCTGCAGGCCAGCGAAAGTGTCACGCGAGGCCAGGCGGTTATTGGTGTCCTTTTTGTCAAATGTATTTGTTTCGGTGTTACCGTTGCTCAGGTTAAACTGGATCTCCTGCTCAATCTGCCAGATGCCGGTCAGTTCACCGATCTTCTTGCTGCCGCGGAAGCCCAGGCGCGAGGCGTTGCTCGACAGGTTCATGCGCTTGTATTTGTCGCCATCGTCGAGTTGGTCGACCGAGAAGCTGGCGCGGCCGTAAATTTCGAGCAGGCCGTCGGTTTTGACTTCGGCCTGAGCCACTGACGTTAAAAAGGTCACGGTTGCAGCGGCGATCAGGGTTTTGGAAAAGTTCATTGGTCAGACTCCATGTAAAAAAACAAATGGAGTGTCTGAACCTCCCGTGACGAAGGCGTGTAAATGAAGTGAAGAGTTCGTGACATGCGCTGGGTGCAGCGCATGTGCATCCAGCCTTAATCGATGTCGAAGGCGTGCGTGCCGAATCGGCCGGCTTTCCGGTCGGCGAAATAGCGCTGCAGCGTCTCGCGCACGGTGCGAAACGCGAGTTCTTCCCAGGGGATCTCGTGTTCGGCAAACAGACGCGCTTCCAGCGTTTCATGGCCCGGATCAAACACTTCGCTGGTCAAGCGGGCCCGGTAATACAGGTGCACCTGGCCGACACGCGGCACGCTCATCACGGTGAACAGATCTTCCAGTTCAAACAGCGCACCTGCTTCTTCCCGGGTTTCACGAGCAGCACCCTGTGCCGTGGTTTCTCCCAGCTCCATGAAGCCGGCCGGCAGGGTCCATTTGCCCCAGCGTGGCTCGATGTTGCGCTTGCACAGCAGCACCCGGTCACCCAGCCAGGGCACCGTACCCACCACATTGAGCGGATTTTCGTAGTGGACGGTGTCGCAGGCGGAGCAGATGGCACGCTCGCGCGTGTCTCCATCGTCGGGCAGGCGGTATTGCACGGGAGTGCCGCATTCGCGGCAGTGCTTGATGGGCGGGCGTTGCATGACGCACAGTGTAATGCGCCATGAAAAAGGGCTCCCGCAGGAGCCCATGCAGCAAGCCCTGTGGCTTACTTCTTGGCAGGGGCCTTTTTGGGCGCGCCAGACTGCTGGGCCTTGGTGTGTTTTTCGATCAGATCACGGGCGGTATTGATCAGCTTGGTGCCGTCGTAGCCGCGCTTGTTCATGTCCTGCACCCATTCGACTTCCAGGGCACGTGACTTGCGGCGGAAGTTCTGGGCTTCTTCTGCACTCACGGTGAAGATGTTGTTCTTGCGTTCCACGGCAGCAGCACGGCCCGGAATGTCGTTGTCCTGCTGGACCTTGCCCAGCCAGGCCGAGGTTTCAATGCCGCTGTTGTTGTCAATGACCTTCTTCAGATCGGGCGGCAGGCTGTTGTATTTGGCCTTGTTCATGGCCATCACGAAGGTGGTGGTGTAGAGCGAGCCACCGGCCGGATCGAATTCGGCATGGTATTTGGCCAGTTCGTGCACCTTGGTCGGCTGCACCACTTCCCAGGGGATCACACCGCCATTGATGGTGCCCTTGGACAGGGCATCGGTGATGGCGGGCAAGGGCATGCCCACAGGCGTAGCGCCCAGAGTACCCAGCAGCTTGGTGACCTGGCGGGTCGGGGCACGCAGCTTGAGGCCTTTGACGTCGTCGACGGTCTTGATGGGCTTGTCCACGGTGTGGATCACGCCGGGCCCGTGCACGTGCAACGCAATCACCTGAACGTCCTTGAATTCATCGGGGGCCTGCGTTTGCACGTATTCCCAGTAGGCGCGCGAGGTGGCTTCGGCGTTCGTCATCATGAACGGCAGCTCGAACACTTCCACACGCGGGAAGCGGCCGGCGGTGTTGCCTGGCAGGGTCCAGACCACATCGACCACGCCGTCCTTGACCTGGTCGTACAGCTGCACCGGGGTGCCGCCGAGCTGCATGGCCGGGTAGGCTTCGAACTTGATGCGGCCGCCGGACTCTTTCTCGACCTTGGCCATCCAGGGTTTGTGCATGTTCAGCCACACCCCGGACTGAGGCGCCATGAAGGTGTGGAACTTGAGCGTGACGGTTTGCTGGGCAAAGCTGGTCACGGCAGCGGCAGCCAGTGCAGTGGCCAGGCCGGTCTTGATGAGGGTGCGACGGATCATCTCAGGTTCTCCAAAAAAACTGTCAGAAAGCATAAGCCATGCAAAGTGCCTGGCCACTAGGGATTAGCCCCCGGAAGGATTGGCGGGCGGTCAACCCACAAACTGGACCAGCCAAAGGGACAAGGCCGGGAACAGCAGCAAGACGATGGTGCGCAGGGTGTCGCTGATCAGGAAAGGCATGACACCCCGGTAGCTCTCGGCAATGGGCACATCCTTGGCCAGGTTGTTCACAACGTAGACGTTCAGGCCGACTGGCGGAGCCAGCAGTCCGAAGCCCACCGTCATCAGCACCATGATGCCGAACCAGATCGCCACCGACTCCTTGGCCATGCCGAAGTCCATGCCCATGATCATCGGGAAGAAGATCGGGATGGTCAGCAGGATCATGGACAACTCGTCCATGACGGCGCCCAGCACCACATAGAACAGCAGGATGGCGGTCACCACCATCAATGGCGGCAAGCCCCAGCTGCCGACCACTTCTGCCAGTTGTGCGGGCACCTGGGTCAGGGCCAGCGAGGCGTTCATGATGTCGGCGCCGATGAAGATCAGGAAGATCATGGCCGAGCTGGTGGCTGTGTCATAAAAGCAGAATTTGAATTTGGCCCATGTGATCTCGCGCTTGAGCAAGGCCGCCACAAAAGTGGCGGCAGCTCCCACGGCAGCCCCTTCGGTCGGTGTGAACAGACCGCCGTAGATACCGCCAAAGACGATGGCGAACACGATCGCAATGGGCAGGATGCCCATCAGAGAATGCATGTCCATGGGTTCACGGTCCTGGGACTCGGGTGCCTGGCCAGGCACCAGCCGCACATAAACTCCAATAGCCACCATGTAGCCCACCATCGCGATGACGCCGGGCACGATGGCCGCTGCGAACAGCTTGGCAATGTTCTGTTCGGCCAGGATCGCGTAGATGACCAGGGGTACCGAGGGCGGGATCAGGATGCCCAGCGTGCCACCGGCCGCCAGCGTGCCGGTGGACAGCCGACCCGAGTAGCCGTGGCGTTTCATCTCGGGCAGAGCGACGCCCGTGATGGTGGCGGCAGTGGCGACTGAGGAGCCGCAGATCGAACCAAAGGCCGCACTGGCGAGCACAGCCGCCATGGCCAGGCCCCCCTTGAAACGACCCATGATGCCGGCCGCAAACTGAAAGAGCGCCTTGCTGATGCCGCCTTGCGTAGCGAAGTTGCCCATCAGGATGAACAGCGGAATGACCGACAGGTCGTAGCTGGCAAAGCGCGCGAAGGCTTGCGTATTCAGGAAACTGGAGTAGGGTCCCCAGCCGCTTTGCATGAGATAACCGACAGTGCCAGCGCCAAACATGGCAATGGCGATCGGCACGCGGATGGCCATCAGGAGCAGCATGATCCCGAAGATGGTCAGAGCCAGTGTCAGTGCGCTCATGCCTGTGCTCCTTGTACTGGGCTGGAGAAGGTCTGCACCAGCGCGATCAGGCTGCACAGCAGGAAGGGAGGCACCATCGCGGCGTACACGGTCCACTCGGGAAAGCCCAGCATCATGGTGCCGGAGAAATTGTTGTGGGCATTGATGCCACCCAGCAGGGTGCGCCAGGCCATCAGCGCGAACGCGGCGCTGACACACAGCGCCCCCACGCGGTCGAGGAAGGCATTGGTGCCCTCACTGGCTTTGGCTGTAAAGAAGTCCACGATGATGTGGCCACGTTTGAGCTGGCACAGTGGCATGAACAGGGCAATGGCGGCGCCAGTGGCCACGCCAGTCAGTTCAAAGTCGCCGGCAATGGTCCAGCCCGTGGTGTTGCGGCCGATCAGGCTGACACAGGTCAAAAGGGTGATCACGGTCAACAACAGACCGGCCAGAATGGCGCACAAGTTCGCCAACGCAGAGAGGATGCGCATCAGGACTCCACAATCAAAGATGCAGGATGGTAGGCGGTAGCGGACCCCGACCGCATGGCCGCAGGCCGCTAGCAGCTATACCGATCTGGTATGTACTAATTGGTTAAACGATTTGCACTTTGAGCTGGCCCAGGCCAGCGACCTCGCCCACCAGCTTGTCGCCTTTGACCACGGCGGCCACTCCCTCAGGCGTACCGGTGTAGATCAGGTCGCCGGGCTGCAGTTCCCATGCAGCGGACAGGTGCTCGATGGTTTCGGCCACGTTCCAGATCAGCTTGTTGACATTGCTGCGCTGGCGATCGCTGTCGTTCACTTGCAGGCGGATGTCGGCGTTGTTGACATCACCAGCGTGTGCCAGCGGGGTGATCGGGCCAATGGGCGCCGAGTGGTCAAAGGCCTTGCCAATGCACCAGGGGCGGCCTTGCTTTTTCATGTCGTTTTGCAGGTCGCGCCGTGTCATGTCCAGTCCCACGGCATACCCGTAGATGTGCTGAGCGGCATCTGCCGCCTTGATGTTTTTGCCTCCCTTGCCAATGGCCACCACCAGCTCGATCTCGTGGTGCAGGTTGCTGGTCTGGCTGGGGTAAGGCATGGTGCCGGTCTGACCAGCCGCTACGACCACCAGCGCGTCGGCGGGCTTGAGGAAGAAGAAGGGTGGCTCGCGGCCGGTGAACCCCATCTCTTTGGCATGCTCTTCGTAATTGCGACCGACGCAATAAATGCGGTGTACAGGAAAGGCGCGTGACTCGCCCATCACGGGGACGGACACGGTGGCGGGAGGTGAAAAAAGGAAGGACATGAACCGTCTCCTGTCTGATCTGTGACCCGGAAAAGACTGTACCGGGAGGTGGTTGATAAGTATACTTACGAAGAAATGTGGTGACCTTTGGCCAATCCTAGGGTTTACCCTTGCATCGAAAGACCATGCCCAAAAGCTTCGATTTTGCCCAAGCGCCGGGACACCTGATACGCCGGGCGCAACAGATCGCGGTGGCCGAGTTCACCCGTGAGACGGTGAGCCATGACGTCACCCCCGTGCAGTTCGCCTTCATGAGCGCCATGATGGACACGCCGGGTGTGGACCAGATCACACTCGCCAATCGGGTGGCCTTTGATGCTGCCACGTCGGGATCCGTGATTGGCCGTCTGGAGGCCAAGGGTTGGGTGCGGCGAGAGGCCGATGACCGTGACCGGCGGCGAAAATTGCTCTTTGTGACCCCAGAGGGGGCCAGTGCGCTCAAGCGCATGAATGCCGCCGCCGAGCGGGCGCAACAAAACATCCTGGCGCCGCTGGCACCGCAAGACCAGGAGGTTTTCATGCGCCTGCTGGCCCAGCTTGTGGCCGGACATGAGCAGTCCGGCAGCGGCACGGACTGAAAACTCAGTCCGCCTTGTAGGCCAGCTCGAAATGCTCCACCACCGGTGGGGCAGCGAAGAACGGTCCCACGATGGCGCGCCACTCGGTGAACAAGGGGGATTGGCGGAAACCCACGGTGTGGTCTTCCAGCGTGTCCCAGAAGATCTGCAGCACATAGCGCTCGGGATTCTCAATGCCGTGGTTGACCTTGGCGCCACGGTAGCCCTTGGCGCGCACCGCCACGGTGGACAGGCCACGGGCAATGGCTTCTTCGAAGGCGGCCTGCTGGCCGGGCTGGATGCGGATGTCGGCGAGTTCGAGGATCATGAAGGCAGTGTAGCAGCGCGGTTTGCATCCCGTGTGGGTGCTGTCATGCAGGTTTCATCAAAATGACTTTCTGGCGTCATGGGGGCTGGGCACATTGGGTGGCATCCCGACATGAAGGAAGCGAGACGCCATGAAAGAGCTGCCCAATCCCACTTTTGCCTTGTCCCCGATCCATCTGCCCAGGGGGTCTCTTCATCCGTCTTCCTCGCCCCAAGTGGTTGCGCCTGCGTCCGCCAGCGGCATCGAAGTCCAATGGGCTCGGCAACTTGATGAAGTGCGCGAAGCACAGCGTCTGAGGTACGCGGTGTTTGCCGGTGAGATGGGCGCGCGCCTGAGCACCCCGCTGGCGGGACACGACATCGACCTGTTTGACGACTATTGCGAACACCTGCTGGTGCGCGATGTGGCCACGCGTCAGGTGGTGGGCACCTACCGTGTGCTCACGCCGGCGCAGGCCAGGCGTGTGGGCAGCACCTACAGCGACACCGAATTCGATCTGGTGCGCCTGCGCGGCGTGCGCAGCAAGATGGTGGAACTGGGCCGCAGCTGCGTGCATCAGGACCATCGGCACGGTGGTGTGATCATGGCTTTGTGGGGCGCGCTGGCCGAATTCATGGTGCGCAACCAGCTCGACACCATGATCGGTTGTGCCAGTATCCCGATGCTGCACAACGGTGTGGTCAGTGGCGATCTGGCCGCCAGCATCTGGCACCAGCTGCGCCAGACCCATCTGGCGCCGATCGAATGCCAGGTCTTCCCGCGCTTGCCACTGCCGGTGGACGAACTGGACCAGACCTTGGCGGTGGAGCCGCCCGCGCTGATCAAGGGTTATTTGCGTCTGGGGGCCAAAATCCTGGGGGCCCCAGCATGGGACCCGGATTTCAACACGGCAGACTTGCCGATGATGATGCGCATTGCCGATCTGCCGACTCGCTACCGCAAGCATTTCCTGGGCGCGTGTTGAGATGAGAGCGGGCCCGCCCTTCGCCGCAGGCGGTTTGTTGCACAACCGTCTGGGCTATCCGTCTGCCCAGGGGAGTCAAGCTGCAGACGCCGCGGAGCAGACGCATGAAGCGCCACGCTACCGCGCGATTTTCATTTCCGATCTGCACATCGGTACACCGGGCTTTCAGGCCGACGCCTTGCAGGATTTCCTCAAGCACCATCCTTGCCAGGTCTTGTACCTGGTGGGCGATATCGTGGACGGCTGGCAGCTGCGCAGGCGCTGGTTCTGGCCGCAAAGCCACAACGATGTGGTGCAAAAGCTGTTGCGACGCGGCCGCAAAGGTTGTCGCGTGATCTACGTGCCGGGCAACCACGATGAATTTGCCCGTGCATTTGTCGGGCATGCCTTTGGCGGTGTGGAAGTGCAGGAAGAAGCGGTGCATGTGACCGCCACCGGGCAGCGTTTGTGGGTGGTGCATGGCGACCTCTTCGATGGTGTGATCCAGTGCGCCAAATGGCTGGCCCATGTGGGCGACTGGCTGTACGAATTCACACTCAAGCTCAACCGCCACCTCAACCGTCTGCGTGCGCGCCTGGGTCTGGAGTACTGGTCTCTCTCTGCTTACCTCAAGCACAAGGTCAAGAAGGCGGTGAATTTCATCTCGGACTTCGAGGTGGCGGTGGCGCACGAAGCACGGCGCCGAGGCTTTGACGGGGTGGTCTGCGGCCATATTCACCATGCCGAAATCAGAAGGGTGGATGGTGTGCTGTACTGCAACGACGGTGACTGGGTGGAAAGCCGCACCGCACTGGTGGAGCACATGGACGGTCGCCTGGAAATCGTGCACTGGGCTGGCGCCGCCGTGAGCAAGGCGCAGGTTCAGCCGGCGCTGAAGGTGGCAGCATGAAGCTGGCGCTCGTCACCGATGCCTGGCACCCTCAGGTCAATGGCGTGGTGACGACGCTGGTGGAGCTGGTCGACGGTTTGCAGCGTCTGGGGGTTGAGGTTCTGGTGCTGCACCCGGGCCTGTTTGCCCATCGTCCCTGTCCCGGCTACCCCGGCATCGACCTGGCCGTCCGCCCGGCCGGTGCCTTGCGGCAGATGCTGACGGATTTCGCGCCGGATGCCGTTCATCTGGCCACAGAAGGTCCGCTGGGCTGGGCAGGGCGAAAGGTGTGCCTGCAAAAACGCTGGGCTTTCACGACCGCCTTTCACACCAAATTCCCCGAGATCCTGCACTCGGCACTTCGTGTGCCCTTGTCCTGGGGCTACGCCCTGTTTCGCCATTTCCATCGTCCATCCTCGGGGGTGATGGTGCCGACAAAGGGTGTGCTGCAGATGCTGGACCAGCGGCGCTTTGGCCAGCTCAAGGCCTGGACGCACGGCGTCGATACCCAGTTGTTTGCTTACCAGCCAGAGGTGATGGCGCCTCAGGACTGGCAGCATTTGCCGCGGCCATACTGGTTGTTTGTCGGGCGGATCTCCTACGAGAAAAACATCGAGGCTTTTCTCTCACTGGATTTGCCCGGCACCAAGATCGTCTGCGGTGTGGGGCCTCTGGAGGCGAGCCTGCGCCAACGCCATCCGGAGGTCTTCTGGATGGGGGTGTTGCCCAGAGCCCGCCTGGCCCGTGTGTATGGCGCCTGCGATGTTTTTGTCTTCCCCTCGCGCAGTGAAACCTTCGGTCTGGTGATGCTCGAAGCCATGGCCACCGGCACGCCGGTGGCGGCTTACCCGGTCGATGGTCCCTTGCAGGTGCTGGGGCAAGATACCGGGCAGGTGCAAGGAGGCGTGCTGCATGAGGACTTGCAGCAAGCCGCTTTGCGGGCGCTGGAGGTGCCTCGCAGCGAAGCCCGCGCCCGTGCGATGGCATTCGGGTGGCAGGAAACCGTGCAGTTGTTCCTGTCGCATCTGGTGCCGGTCAACGGGCAGTGCACCCCGACGTTGTCACGGTTTTGTCACGGTGCATCCACACAATCTGTCATTGAATTGACTTCTTGACGGACCCATCCATGGCTTCATCGGCCATCCATTCCCGTGAAACGCCGGCAGGCCTGCCGGCCCTTCTCGACCGCGATCTGAGCATCCTGTCCTTCAATGAACGTGTGCTTGATTGGGCGCGGCGCAAGGACGTTCCCCTGCTGGAGCGTTTGCGCTACCTGTGCATCGTTTCGTCCAACCTGGACGAATTTTTCGAGGTGCGCGTGGCGCCGCACGTGGAAGCCGCGCTTGCTGCTGTTCGTGGCCAACCCATGCCAGGTCAGCTGGCGCGCATCGTTGACCGGGCACGCGAAATGGTTGACGAGCAGTACCGGCTCTACAACCATGTGCTGCTGCCAGCCTTCAAGAAAGAGGGCATCCGCATCCTGTCGCACGGCGAGCGCAACGTGGCGCAGCGCCAATGGGTGCAGGCCTACTTCAACCGCGAGGTCAAGCCTTTGCTGGTGCCTGTGGGCATCGACCCGGCGCACCCGCTGCCGCAGGTCGCCAACAAATCGCTCAACTTCATCATTCACCTGCGCGGCAAGGACGCCTTTGGTCGTCAAAACGAAATCGCCATCGTGAAGGTGCCGCGTGTGCTGCCTCGCGTGATCGAGCTGCCCGAACGCCTGGCGGCTGGGGGCAAGGCTTTTGTGCTGCTGTCCAGTGTGATCCGTGCGCACCTGGCACAGCTGTTTCCGGGGCGCGAGGTCGACCAGTTTTCGCAGTTCCGCGTGACCCGCCATTCCGATCTGTCGGTGGACGAGGACGATGTGGTGAACCTGCGCACGGCCCTGCGTCAGGGTCTGCAACACCGCCACTATGGTCAGGCGGTGCGGCTGGAGGTGTCATCCAGCTGCTCCGAGCAGCTGTCCGGCTTCCTGCTCCAGCAGCTGGAGCTGCCGCCGCAGGCGCTGATGCGGGTCAACGGACCGGTGAATCTGGTGCGGCTGACCCAGTTCATTGAATTGGCGGCGCGTCCCAGTCTGTTGTTTCCGTCGTTCAAGGGGTCACAGCCTCATCAACTCAAGGGTGTGCCGTCCATCCTTGCGCAGCTGCGCAAGGAGGACGTGCTGATCCACCAGCCCTTTGAAAGCTTCGAGGGGGTATTGGCTTTCCTGCGCGAAGCCGTACGCGACCCGGACGTGCTGGCCATCAAGCAGACCATCTACCGCACCGGCAGCGACCCGGTCATGCTTGATCTGCTGCGTGAAGCCGTGCGCCGTGGCAAGGAAGTGACGGCCGTGGTGGAGCTCAAGGCCCGCTTTGACGAGGAGGCCAACATCAACTGGGCCGAGCAGCTCGAAGCGATCGGCGTGCAGGTGGTGTATGGCGTGGTGGGCCTCAAGACCCACGCCAAGATGCTGCTGGTGACAAGGCGTGAGGGCAAGCGCCTGCGCCGCTATGGCCACCTGTCGACCGGCAACTACAACCCCCGCACGGCACGCCTGTACACCGACATCAGTTTTCTGACCGCCGATGCGCGCATCACGGCCGACATGGACGAGCTGTTCATGCACCTGGCCAGCCAGAACCCGCTGCGCCGCATGCAGAAACTGCTGGTGGCGCCCTTTCACTTGCACGCGCGCATGCTGCGGTGGATCGCACAGGCCGCTGCGGCTGCGCGTGCGGGAAAAGATGCACGCATCATCCTCAAGATGAACGCGCTGACCGATCAGCCCTTGATCGAAGCCTTGATGGAAGCCGGCCGGGCGGGCGTCCAGATTGACTTGATCGTGCGGGGGGCCTGCATGCTGCCCGCAGGCTTGCCGGGACAGACCGATCACATCCGGGTGCGTTCGGTCATTGGCCGTTTTCTGGAGCATTCGCGGGTGTTTTATTTCCGCGCGGCCGGGCAAGAAGCGTTGTACCTGTCAAGTGCCGACTGGATGAACCGCAACATGATGCGCCGTATCGAGGTGGCCTGGCCGGTGGACAACCCGGCGCTGCGCCAGCGCCTGATGGACGAGTGTCTGAGTGCCTACCTGCTGGACGCCCGCGACGCCTGGGACATGCAGGCCGACGGTCATTACGAACCGGTGGCCCGCTCCGGCCGCAAACCCGGTGCCCAGCAGGCGCTGGCCAACCGGTACATGCGCCGTGGAGACTGAGATGGATCTGATTCTGTGGCGCCATGCCGAAGCCCACGACCCCGATGAAGGCGAACACGACCTGCAACGGCGGCTGACGCCCCGCGGCGAAAAGCACGCGGCGCGCATGGCGCAGTGGCTGGACCAGCAATTGCCCGAGGGCGTACGCGTTTTGTGCAGCCCGGCGGTGCGGGCCGAGCAGACCGTTCAGGCCTTGCAACGCAAGTACAAGATCCGTGATGCGCTGGCTCCGGGCGCCACAGTGCAGGATGTGCTGGAGACTGCGGGTTGGCCGCAGGCCAAATACCCGGTGCTGGTGGTGGGCCACCAGCCCACGCTGGGGGCTGTGGTGTCTCGCCTGTTTGGTATGGGCACTGAGCCCATGGCCATTCGCAAAGGCGCCGTGTGGTGGCTTCGCAGCCGCCAGCGTGAAGGACAGGACCAGACCGTGATCCTGTCGGTGATGACGCCCGAGAGGCTCTGATCAGGCCTTGCCGGGTCGACCCGTCTTGAGTGTGGGCACCTGGCTCAGGGCCTTGCGGAAAGCGGCTTCGGACGTGGCGGCGAGCAACAGCAGACCCGCGCGGATCAGCTCACTCTTTTTGACTTCCAGGCCCAGTTCCATGGCGCGCTTTTTCATGGCGGCGATCTGGGCGTATTCGGTCTTTGGGATGGTGAAGCTGTCGCGCACCACCTTGACCGTCTCGGCTTTGTCGTTCTTCTTCTCGGTCTTGGCGGCAACAGATGCGACCGTCTGGTTCTTGACTGGCTGGGCGGGCGCTGCGGCTGGTTGGTCTGCGGCGCGCTTGACCGCTGGCCGTGGCGTTTTCGTGCTGGGTGCGGGTGTGTTTCGGATCGCGGCGTTTTTCTTTGCGGGCGTGGTGGTCATGGGATTTCCTTGAAACAGGAGAAAACGGTATATACAGTTTATACCGTTTCAAGCTGAAATCAAGCCAGTCGCAAGTTCAGGCGCCAGGGGGATTTTTGCCAGGCGATGCATTCCTCGCGCAGCAGGTGCATGGACTGCGGGTACCGGTTTTCCCAGCCCATTGGCAGGATCAGCCGGTAGGTTGTCGATGGCAGGTCCCTTTGCAGCTGGATGCCTTGCAGGTCGGGCTCGCGCCTTGCATGGCACAGGATCACGGCCAGTCGCAGGGCGAGCAGCTGCAGCACGAACACGGGGTCATCGATCGGGTCTTCGAGCTTGCGCAGTTTGCCGCGGTGACCCAGCACCAGCAGGCCCAGGCGGTGCAGTTCGTCCACGGTGAAGCCCAGCAGGTCGGTGTTTTCCAGGATGTAGGCGCCGTGCTTGTGGTAATCGCTGTGCGAGATCTGCATGCCGATCTCGTGGACCTGTGCGGCCCACTGCAGCTTGCGCAGGCTGCGCTGTTTGTCTTGCTCGGTGCCTGGGCCGGTCATCGCCTGCTCGCACAGCTGCATGGCGGTGCGCGCCACGCGCTCGGCCTGGGCGGTGTCGGCGCCGAAATGGCGGGCCAGCCATTCGATCATGCGGGTGCGCACATCGGTGGTCGGGTTCTCCCGGTCGATCAGGTCAAACAGGGCGCCGTGTCGCAAGGCCCCCTGGGCGGGTCGCATCTCTTCAATCTGCAACAGATCGAATACCGCACGCAGCACCGCCAGGCCGCCGCCGAGCACAGGCCGGCGATCGTCCTTGATGCCTTCCAGGCGCAGGTTTTCAGGGCGCTGTGCCTTGATGAGCTTTTCCTTGAGCCAGTCCAGTGCCTCGGGCGTGATGGCGCCAGTGGGCCAACCATTGGCCTGCAGGGCATCGGCGACCGCACCGATGGTGCCCGACGATCCATAAGCCTGGTCCCAGCGGCTGCGGGGGTAATGGCTCAGGGCCTCGTCGAGGATGGCCTTGGCGGCAATTTCGGCGGTTTTGAAGGACTCGGTGGTCCATTGGCCGTTGGGAAAATACTTCATCGACCAGGCCACGCTGCCCACCCGGTATGACTCCAGTGTTTGAGGCAGGTGGGCTTGACCAAGAATGATTTCGGTGGAGCGCCCGCCAATGTCCACCACCAGCCGGCGCTCCTGGCTGTCGGGCAGCAGGTGCGACACGCCCAGGTAAATCAGCCGGGCTTCTTCGCGTCCTGCGATCACTTCGATGGGAAAGCCCAGTATCTTGCTTGCCTGCGCCAGAAACGCGTCCCGGTTTCTCGCCTCGCGCAGGGTTTGCGTGGCCACCGCCCGCACATGGGCAGGCCTGAAACCGGCGATGCGCTCGCCAAAGCGGGCCAGACAGGCCCAGCCACGCTGCATGGCTTCATCGGTCAGGTTGCGGTCTGCGTCCAGCCCGTTGCCTTGCCGAACGGTTTCCTTGAGGTACTGGACCCTGCGCAGATGACCGTTTTCGAGCCGACCGATTTCGAGGCGGAAACTGTTGGAGCCGAGGTCAACGGCGGCAAAGAGGTTTTTGGTTTGCATGGCACGAGAAAAACTGCACATGCATTATGTGACCTCAATGTGACGCCGCCGTGACGGTCCGGCGTCGATGATTCAGTACTTCTCCGGCACGAACATGTGCTCAGGCACGGGATGGCGGATGTAGTCCGGGTGCCGCACACGCGCAGGCAGCTGCACTTCCGGGTGGGGCACCTCGTGGTAAGGCACTTGTGACAGCAAATGGTCGATGCAGTTCAGGCGCGCACGCTTTTTGTCGACGGCTTGCACGATCCACCAGGGTGCTTCGGGGATGTGGGTGCGCTCGAGCATGGTTTCCTTGGCGCGGGTGTACTCTTCCCAGCGGCGGCGGCTTTCCAGGTCCATGGGGCTGAGCTTCCATTGCTTGAGCGGATCCTGGATGCGGCCGACAAAGCGCGCGTGCTGCTCGTCGTCGGTGATGGAGAACCAGTACTTGACGAGCTGGATGCCGCTGCGCACCAGCATCTTTTCGAACTCGGGCACGGAGCGGAAAAATTCTTCGTAGTCCTCGTCGGAGCAGAAACCCATGACTTTCTCGACCCCGGCGCGGTTGTACCAGCTGCGGTCAAACAACACGATCTCGCCGGCCGCGGGCAGGTGCGAGACGTAACGCTGGAAATACCACTGGGTTTTTTCGCGGTCGTTGGGCGCGGGCAGGGCGGCCACGCGGCACACGCGCGGGTTCAGGCGTTGGGTGATGCGCTTGATCGCGCCCCCTTTGCCAGCGGCATCGCGGCCTTCGAACAGGATCACCATGCGGTGGCGCGAATGCACCACCCAGTCCTGCAGCTTGATCAGTTCAGTCTGCAGGCGCAGCAGTTCCCGGAAGTAGCGGATGCGGCTGGAGGCCGACTCCGCGCCGCGCCCTGCGTCTTCGCCCAGACGGTCTTGCATTTCGAGCTCGAACTCTTCGTCGAGAGAGTCGAGCAGATCCTCCCGCAGCTGCAGCAGGAGGTGGTCGTTGATGTCGGTTTTTTCGCTCATGCTGCAGAGCGTGCCTGTGCTGTGTGACGCGCGTGTGTCAGGTCCGCGGCGGACGCCCCATCAGGTCCCGATCACACCGCCGTCGTTCTTGGTCACGATGACGGTGGCTGAGCGGGGCAGGGCCTGTCCGCCGTCGGGCCAGTGGCTGTTGCCCCGACCGGTTTCACCCGGGTGCTGGATGTTGACGAACATCGTGCGGTGGTCGGGTGTGAAGGCAAAGCCCGTGACCTCGCATTCCCTCGGGCCGACCAGGAAGCGCCGGATTTCCCGGGTTTTGGGGTCCGCCGCCAGCATCTGGTTGTTGCCCTGGTGGGCAAAGTGGCCGGTGTTGCTGTAGTTGCCGTCGGTCTGGATCCAGAGCCGGCCGAAGCGGTCAAAGGCCAGCCCATCCGGGCTGTTGAAGGTGTTGTCGGCATGGACATTGGCCGAGCCCGCCTGTGGCGTGCCCGGGTGGCCCGGCACGGTGGGGTTGCCGGCCAGAACAAACAGGTCCCACTGGAAGCGGGTGGCGGCGGCATCGCCGCCGGCTTCGCGCCAGCGCACGATCTGACCATAGACGTTTTTCTCGCGCGGGTTGGCGTCGTCGCTCGTGGTGCGTTGGGCGTTGTTGGTCATGGTGCAGTAGACCTCGCCGGTGTCCGGGTGCACGGCCACCCATTCCGGGCGGTCCATCTTGGTGGCACCGACTTTGTCGGCGGCCAGACGGGCGTGAACCAGCACCGCAGCCTGATTGGGGAAGTCGGGGTCGGCCCGCAGCAGGGGGTTGGCCTGTTTGTCCAGCAGCAGCCATTCACCCGTGCCCATGAAGTCGCCGCGGGTGGCGCCGTTGTCAAAACGGGCCACGTACAGCTTGCCCGAGTCGAGCAGTTGCCTGTTGGCGGCCGGGTTGCCTTCCACATAAGGCTGGTCGGAGACAAATTTGTAGACGTAGTCGTTGGCCTGGTCGTCGCCCATGTACACCACCACGCGTTTGTCGGGGGTGAAGTGCCAGGCGGCACTCTCATGCTTGAAGCGGCCAAGCGCGGTGCGTTTTTTGGGCAGGGACAGCGGGTTGAAGGGGTCGATCTCGACGACCCAGCCAAAGCGGTTGGATTCGTTGGGCTCTTTTTTGTAGTCAAAGCGTGCGTGCTGGGTTTCCCATCCGTATTCGGTGGCGCCCGCGGTGATGCCGTAACGCTTTTGCGCCGGGCTGCGTCCGTCCACCTGGGGCTCGACGGTGGTGCCGAAATTGTTGTTGAAGTTTTCTTCGCAGGTGAGGTAGGTGCCCCAGGGGGTGAAGCCGTTGCCGCAGTTGTTGATGGTGCCCAGCACGCGACGGCCCGTGGGGTCGGCGCTCGTCCGGAGCAGGGCATCGCCAGCGGCAGGGCCGGTCAGCTCCATCGGGCTGGCGCTGGTCAGGCGGCGGTTGTAGGTGGAGTCAAGCACCACGGCCCATTGGCCTCCCGTGTCCTTGCGGATGTGGATGACCGAGCAGCCCCAGGCGTTCATCGCCTTGTTGACCCGATCCAGGCTGTTGGCAGGAGCCGCAGGCGAGCCAAACAGGGTGATGTACCGGCCCTTGACCACGCTGGTGTATTCGTGGTTGATGACCAGCAGGCCCTCGTTGCTCGAGCGGCCATCGATCGGAAAGAAATGCATGCCGTCGTGGTTTTCGCCCACTTGGCGTGCCTGATCGGCCGCCGTTTCGCTGCCATCGCCCTTCCAGCGCGAACCTGGACCTGTGGAGAACAAGGGAGTGCCCCAGGGCACGAAAGGCCTTGCCGTGTAGCCTTCGGCCACCGTCACCGTGTCGGCACTGGAGGCTGCCACCGCCTTGAAGCCCAGGAGCGAAGGAGACCCTTGTCCGAGGCTGGTGCAACCGGCCAGCGGGCCAGCCAGGAAGCCGGTCGCAGCCAAGCCGGAGCCCATCTTGAGAAAGCCGCGCCGATTGATCGCGCGATTGACCACGGACGCAAAAAGCGCGTTTTCAGAAAGGTTGACGGACAAGTCTTCGGTGTCCATGGGTTTGTGTACTCCTGTAAGCAGTGTGGTCTTGAAATCCCTTGATCCAGAAGAGTGCCCTGGCCATGTGACGTTTTCATGAAATTCCTGTGACGCCGTCATCCTGCAGGAAAGCTGTAAAACGAGGGTTTTTGACACATGGCTGTCACAATCGCGCCATAAAGTGCAGTTGTCTGGCAACAGACCCTGCGACCTTGTCAGAGGGCAAGGGCAGGCCTGGATTCATTTCCTTGTGTTTCAAACAGGAGCTCTCATGAAACTCAAATCCCTGCTGGTGGCCGTTGGCTTTGGTGCAGCTGCCCTGACGGCTTTTGCGGCTGACATCACCGGTGCTGGCGCCACTTTCCCCTATCCCATTTACGCCAAGTGGGCAGAAGCCTACAAAAAGCAGACCAATGTGGGCCTGAACTACCAGTCCATCGGTTCGTCTGGCGGGCTCAAGCAGATCCGTGCCAAGACCGTGACCTTTGGCGCTTCTGATGCCCCGGTCAAGGGCGAAGAGCTGGACAAGGATGGCATGGTGCAGTTCCCCGCCATCATCGGCGGCACGGTGCCGGTGGTGAACCTGGACGGCTTCAAGCCGGGTGAGCTGCGCATCTCCGGTCCGGTGCTGGCCGAGGTCTACATGGGCACGATCGCCAAGTGGAACGATGCCAAACTGGCTGCCCTCAACCCCGGCAAGTCGCTGCCTGACCAGGCCATCACGGTGGTGCACCGTGCTGACGGCTCGGGCACCACCTTCAATTTCACCGACTACCTGAGCGCTATCAGCAAGGATTGGGCCGACAAGGTGGGCAAGGGTGCTGCCGTCAAGTGGCCGGCCGCCTCATCGGTGGGTGGCAAGGGCAATGAAGGTGTGGCCGCCAACGTCAACCGTGTCAAGGGCGCCATCGGCTATGTCGAGTACGCCTACGTCAAGAAGAACAACATGAATTTCCTGCAGCTGCAAAACGCCGATGGCAAGTACGTCAGTCCCGATGACCTGACCTTCGCCGCTGCCGCTGCGGGCGCTGACTGGTTCAGCGTGCCGGGCATGGGCATCTCCATGGTGAACGCCAAGGGTGCCACCAGCTGGCCCATCAGCACCGCCTCCTTCATCCTGATGTACAAGGAGCCGGGCGACAAGGCGGCTTCACAGGAAGTGATCAAGTTCTTCGACTGGGCTTTCAAGAACGGCAAGCAGATGGCTGCCGAGCTGGACTACGTGCCGCTGCCGGATGCCCTGACCAACCAGATCCGTCAGAAGGTCTGGTCGCAGATCAAGCACTGACCGCATCCTTCTCGAACCGGTGATCCCGTGGCCCTGCGGCTGCGGGATCGTCTGAATTGAAAGACCACCCGGGATGTCATACACCCAAGGAATTGACATGAGCACGACCACCCCTAAGCCAGCCAATGTCTCTGCCGAAGCGCAGATCATGGCTGTGGTCAGGCGTCAGCGTCTGCAGGATTTTTTCTTCCACAAGATCACCTGGCTGTTTTCCATGCTGGTGCTGGTGGCCTTGATGGGCATCATTGTCTCGCTGGTCATCTCTGCCTGGCCGGCACTTTCCAGATTTGGTCTGGACTTTGTCTGGCGTGTCGAATGGGACATCGTCAATGAGGAGTTTGGTGCAGCGATCGCCATTTTCGGCACGGTCGTCAGCGCCGCGATTGCCCTGCTGATCGCTGTGCCGCTGTCGTTTGGCATTGCCCTGTTCCTCACCGAAAACTGCCCAGTGACCTTGCGTCGCCCGCTGGGTACTGCCATCGAGCTGCTGGCGGCGGTGCCGTCCATCATCTACGGCATGTTTGGCTTGTTCATCTTCGCGCCGCTGTTTGCCGAGTACGGTCAGCCGGCGCTGCAATCCACGCTTGGTCAGATGCCCATCATCGCCCCCCTGTTTGGCGGTGCCATGAACGGCATCGGCATCCTGGCCGCGGGCATCATCCTGGCCTTCATGATCCTGCCCTTCATCGCGGCCGTGATGCGCGATGTGTTCGAGATCGTCCCGCCCGTGCTGCGCGAATCGGCTTACGGACTGGGTTGCACCACCTGGGAAGTGGTGCGCAATATTGTGCTGCCTTACACCCAAAAAGGTGTGATTGGTGGCGTGATGCTGGGTCTGGGCCGAGCCCTGGGCGAGACCATGGCGGTGACCTTCGTCATCGGCAATTCGCAGCGCATCACGGGTTCGCTGTTCTCCCCCGGATCGTCGATTGCTTCCACGCTGGCCAACGAGTTCGGTGAAGCCGCAGATCTGCACATGTCGGCTCTGTTCTCGCTGGGCCTGTTGCTGTTCGTCATCACTTTTGTGGTGTTGGCGCTGGCCAAACTCCTGATAGCCCGTGGCGAAAAAGCCAAGGGCAGCAAGACCTGAGAGGAATACCCGGATGGACCTCGCCATTTACCGCCGTCGCAAACTGGCCAACCGCATTGGCTTGACGCTTTCCATGGGGGCCATGGCCCTGGGCCTGATCGTGCTGCTGTGGATCCTGATCGTGCTGTTCAAGAACGGCTTTTCAGCGCTCGACTGGGCCATGTTCACGCAGTCCACGCCGGCCCCCGGCTCCGAAGGCGGTGGCCTGGCCAATGCCATTGTTGGCAGCTTGCTGATGGTGGTTCTGACCGCCCTGGTCAGCACACCGATCGGTATCTTCGCTGGTGTGTACCTGGCCGAATACGGCGACCAGAGCAAGACCGCAAGCCTGACACGCTTTGTGACCGACATCATGCTGTCGGCGCCTTCGATTGTTCTGGGCCTGTTCGTCTACGCCATCCTGGTGGCGCAGGTGAAGCATTTCTCGGGATGGGCCGGCACGATGGCGCTGTCGCTGATCGCCATTCCCGTGGTGGTGCGCACCACCGAGAACATGCTGCGACTGGTGCCCGGCAGCCTGCGCGAGGCGGCTTTCGCATTGGGTGCTCCGCGCTGGAAGGTGGCCACTTTTGTGACCCTGCGTGCGGCCAAGGCCGGTGTGATGACTGGCTTGCTGCTGGCGCTGGCCCGCATCAGCGGCGAGACCGCGCCACTGCTGTTCACGGCGCTCAACAACCAGTTCTTCTCGACCAACATGAACGCGCCAATGGCCAACTTGCCAGTGGTGATTTTCCAGTTCGCCATGAGCCCCTATGACAACTGGATCCGGCTGGCCTGGGGCGGTGCACTGCTGATCACCTTGACAGTGCTGATCCTCAACATCATTGCCCGTGTGTTCTTCCGTGAACAAAACGCACGTTGACCACGTCCTGAACGAGAACATCATGAACCCTGCAAACCAACTGACCCCCAGTGGCGTGAAGAACGCGATTGAAATCCGCGGACTGGATTTTTTTTACGGCACCTTCAAAGGCCTCAAGGGCATCAACCTCGACATTGCCGAGCACAAAGTGACGGCTTTCATCGGTCCTTCGGGCTGTGGCAAGTCCACCTTGCTGCGCACACTCAACCGCATGTACAGCCTGTATCCTGGTCAGCGCGCCGAGGGCCAGATCAATCTGTATGGCGAGAACGTTCTTGACCCCAAGCAAGACTTGAACCTGCTGCGCGCGCGCGTAGGCATGGTGTTCCAGAAGCCTACGCCGTTTCCGATGTCGATCTACGACAACATCGCTTTCGGAGTGAAGTTGTACGAAAACCTGAGCCGCTCCGAAATGGACGACCGGGTGGAGTGGGCCTTGTCCAAGGCGGCGATCTGGAACGAGGTGAAAGACAAGTTGGGCCAGAGCGGCCTGTCGCTCTCGGGCGGCCAGCAGCAACGCCTGTGCATTGCACGCACCGTGGCGGTCAAGCCCAAGGTCATTTTGCTGGACGAACCGACCTCGGCGCTGGACCCGATCTCCACCGCCAAGGTGGAAGAGCTGGTACACGAACTCAAGAACGACTACACCGTGGCCATCGTCACGCACAACATGCAGCAGGCAGCCCGTGTGTCGGACTACACCGCCTACATGTACCTGGGGGAGCTGATCGAATTCGGCCAGACCGAACAGATCTTCATGAAGCCCGCCCGTCAGGAAACCGAAGACTACATCACGGGCCGTTTCGGCTGAGCACACCAGGAGTACAACCATGGACAAACACATTTCCAGCCAGTTCGATGCCGAGCTTGCCGGCGTTTCCTCACGCGTGCTTGAACTTGGCGGTCTGGTCGAGTCGCAGATCCGACATGCGGTTTACGCGCTGTCCCAGTTCAGCGTGGAGGTGGCCGATCAGGTCATTGCCACCGAAAAACAGGTCAATGCCATGGAGGTGGACATCGACCGAGAACTGTCGTCGATCATCGCCCGCCGCCAACCCACGGCGCGAGACCTGCGCCTGTTGATGGCGATCTCCAAGATCACGGGCAACCTGGAGCGTGCGGGCGACGAGTCCGAGCGGATCGCGCGCATGGTCAAGCTGATCGTGGACCAGGGCATCACCCGCTCATTGCCAGCTTCCGAGCTGCGCATCGCGGCCGACATGGCGTCTGGCCTGCTGCGCAAGGCTCTCGACGCGTTCGCGCGTCTGGACGTGCAGACGGCACTGGTGATCCTGAAAGAAGATGACCTGATCGACGCTGAATTCGACGGCTTCCTGCGCAAGCTGGTGACCTACATGATGGAAGACCCGCGCACGATTTCCGCGAGTCTGGACCTGCTGTTCGTGGCCAAGGCCATTGAGCGCATTGGCGACCATGCCAAGAACATTGCCGAATTCATCATCTATGTGGTCAAGGGCGCCGATGTGCGCCACACGGCCATGGCCGACATCGAATCTGCCGTGAAATGAGAAACCAGCCGAGGATTCTGATTGTTGAGGACGAGCCGGCGATTGCCGAGCTGATGGCGGTGAACCTGCGCCACAACGGCTTTCAGCCGGTGTGGGCGTCGGATGCGGTGACCGCGCAGAAGGAGCTCGATGAAGTGCTGCCCGATGTCATCTTGCTCGACTGGATGCTGCCCGGCGAGAGTGGTCTGAGTCTGGCCCGGCGCTGGCGTGGCAATCCGAGAACCAAGCAGGTGCCGATCCTGATGATCACCGCACGCGGTGACGAGCCGGATCGTGTGGCAGGGCTGGATGCGGGGGCCGACGACTACATCGTGAAACCGTTTTCACCGCGCGAGTTGCTGGCCCGCATCCGCGCTGTGCTGCGCCGTCGGGCACCCGAACAGGCTGGCGGTGCGGTATCGATCGGTCAGCTCAGCCTGGACGCCGACACCTACCGGGTGAGCTGGCAGGAACAACCCCTGAAAGTCGGTCCGACCGAATTCAAGCTGCTGCAGTTTTTCATGCGCCATCCCGAGCGGGTGCACAGCCGTGGCTCTCTGCTGGACAAGGTCTGGGGCGACCACGTCTACATCGAGGAGCGGACGGTGGATGTGCACGTCAAACGCCTGCGCGAGGCGCTGGGGGACGCTGGCAAGATGATCGAAACCGTGCGCGGAGCGGGTTACCGCCTGACGGCCTCACCTGCGGCTTGAGCGATGTTTATTTACTTGGCGGCTTTCCTGTTCTGGAGTGTGCTGGGCGCCGTAGTCGGCTGGTTGGCCGATGGCCAGAGCGCCGCTGGCCTGGGGGCCTGGCTGGGCAGCGTGCTCTGGGCGCTGCTGCAGCTGTGGCGTGCCCATCGGCTGGAGGCGTGGTTTCGCAGTGGCCCTGACGGCGATCCGCCAAGGCTGGCAGGTCTCTGGCGTGAGGTGTCCGACCGCATCCGACGCGTACTGCGCCAGCGTGAGCGTGAGGTACAGGTTCATGCCGATCGCCTGCAGCAGTTTCTGGGGGCGATACAGGCTTCGCCAAACGGCGTCACGTTGCTCGACAGCGAAGGTCGTATCGAATGGTGCAACAGCGCCGCGAGCCAGCACCTGGGCATCGATGCGCAGCGAGACCTGGGCCAGCATGTGGTGCATCTGGTGCGCGATCCGGTGTTTTCACGCTACTTCCAGCAATCGAACCATGACCATGAAGTGCAGATGGATGGACGCGCTGCATCGGTCCGCCAGCTGCTTCGGCTGTCGGTGCAGCTGTACCCCTACGGCGATGGTCAACAGCTCTTGCTCACGCGTGACATCACGGCACTCACCCAGGCTGACCACATGCGCCGTGACTTTGTGGCCAATGTGTCTCATGAAATACGGACGCCTTTGACCGTGCTGGCCGGCTTTGTGGAAACCCTGCAAAGCCTGCCACTGGCGCCAGAGCAGCAACAGCAATACCTGCAGCTCATGGCCGTGCAGGCCAGCCGCATGCAGACCCTGGTCAACGATTTGTTGACGCTCTCGCAGCTCGAAGGCAGTCCCCCGCCCAACCCCTCCGAGCAGGTGGTGCTGACGCCGTTCATGGCACAGATCGAAGCCGACGCGCGGGCCTTGTCTGCACTTCAGGGGAGCACAGGATCGCCTGTGCATGCGTTGCTGTTTGCGCCCACACCCGCATGGACTTTGCTGGGGTCGCGGACCGAGCTGCAAAGCGCCGTCTCCAACCTGGTCAGCAATGCGGTGCGCTATACCCCGGCGGGCGGCCGCATCGAAGTGGGCTGGTCCGTGCAGGGTGACGAGCTGGTCATGGCCGTGCGTGACACCGGGCCGGGCATTGCGCCGGAGCATTTGCCGCGCCTGTCCGAGCGCTTTTACCGGGTGGACCGCAGCCGTTCACGCGAAACCGGCGGCACCGGTCTCGGTCTGGCCATCACCAAGCATGTGGCGCAGCGCCATGGCGGCGCCCTGCGCATCGAAAGCCAGCTGGGTGTGGGCTCGACCTTCATGCTGGTCTTGCCGATCAGTCGCTGCGTTCAGCGCAAAGACTGAAGCGGCCGGCGCATGGCCCATTCCAGCCGGGCCAGCAAAAGCACTGTCACCACCGCCAGCGCCACACTGCTGGTCAGCCAGAAGCTCCTGACCGATGGGGTGGCTGGCCAGGCGCCCAGTCCCTGGTACGCCAGCAGATAGCCGCCATACAGGCCCACCCCCCAGAGCAGCGCCGTATAGACCAGCAGCGGCGAGAGAGTGACTCGCCAGCAGCGCAAGGCGAACACGCACACTGCCTGGAGCGCGTCGGCCAGGTGGTACCAGGCCACCAGGCCCAGCCAGGCGGTGGCGGCGGCTGCCACGGCCGCGTCTTTGGCATAGGCGCCTGCAATCGCGTGGCGCGACAGGGCCAAAGCCCCGGCGCACAGCACGGCCATGCCGGCCGCTATCGCCAGGCCGGTGTGGGCGGCCTGCCGTGCACGCATGGGATGACCCGCGCCCATCCAGTAGCCGGCACGGGCGCTGGTGGCAATGCCCAGTGACAGCGGCACCATGTACAGCACGGCCGCCATGCTGGCGGCGATCTGGTGGCTGGCCAGGGCCACTTCCCCCAGTCGAGCGATGAACAGCGCCATCAGGGTGAAAGAGGTGACCTCGACCATGATCGTCAGCCCGGCCGGGATGCCGAGCGCCAGAAAACGGCGCAGCTGTGCGGCATCGGGTGCTTCCATGTCTTGCCACAGCCGGTAAGGGCGGTAAATGTCCTGCGTGCGCAGCAGCCACAGACCGGTCAGCAACATGAGGGTGTTGACGGCCAGCGTGGCCCATGCACAGCCCACCACGCCCAGACCCGCCCAGGAACCCATGCCGAAAGTCAGCACTACAGACAGCGGCACCTTGACCAGCAGCGCCCCGGCCTGCAGCCAGGTCACCAGTCGGGGCAGACCCAGGCTTTGGTTGAGCGTGCCGTAAAGCCGAAACAGCAAAGAGGGGGCCACGGCCAGTGCCAGCACTTGCAGGTATTGCCGCACTTGTGGCCAGAGTTCGGGCGGCACCCCGGTCCAGGCCAGCCAGGGGTCGGGCCAGCACAGTGCGGCCATGCCCAGCACGCTGGCCATCGCGCAGACGTACAGGGCCTGTCGCACCGAACGCCCAAGCGCTGTGTGCCGGCCTGCGCCATGCAGCTCGGCCCAGACCGGCAGCAGGGCCTGCACCAGACCGTTGAGTGCGACGTAAATGCTGATGTAGATGGAGGAGGCCAGCGACAGGGTGGCCAGGGCTTGCGGGCTGTGGCGTCCCGCGATCATGGTGTCGGCCACCCCGAACGCCATCACCGCCAGCTGTCCGATGAGGACTGTGCCCGCGTGACGCAGGATGATGCGCAGTTCCGACACTTCAGGGCTTTCTGGCTTCGAAGATCACCAGGGTTTCGTTGTTGTCCGTGGGTCTGAGGATGCGGGTGACTTCATGCCAGCCCCAGCCACGCAGGCGATCGACGCGGTTAGGCAGTTGATGGCTGTCGATGATCAGCCAGGGGCAGTCTGGCGCAGCCGCTGCAGCGGGGCGCAATGTCATCTTGCCGTGGAAGATCAGGGCCGTGGCCTGGGCGTGCGTCAGATCGATCACCTGCACACACTGTGCCGTGCCGATGACCGACTCGATCTTGGCGACCAGCGGCGCGTAGCTGCGGCCGTAGTTGAGCAGCGGCAGCCACAGGGTCATCAACAGGGACCAGCACAGCGTGGTGCCTGCAGCAGGCAGGACGAGCGTTTTCCAGAGCGCTGAGCGGTGCCTGCCGGTTCTCCACCGCACCAGAGCCAGCCAGCCCACGGTGGACAGAAGGGCTGCCACCAACAGTCCGGGCGACAGGCTGTGCACGAATTCGGGCGCCGCCCTGGCCACGTTGAAGGCCGGGCGGGCCGGCACGCCGGTCTCCATCGAAATCCAGACCACCCAGATGACCAGGGCGCCTGCACTGAAGAAAAGCAGCGTGAACCAGTCGATGAAGGCCCCGACGCTGCGGCGCAAGGTCGGCAAGGCAAATGCGGCCAGTGCGGCAATCGCGGGCAGTGCCGACATCAGGGCGCGATCGGACATGCCAGTGAACCAGGTGGTGCCGACGGTCATCAAAGCGAACCAGAAAGGCAGGCCGATGTGGGGGAAGCGCCAGGCGCGGACCAACTGCCTGCGCCAACGCCACAGCGACCACAAGGCCAAGGGGCCGGCTGGCCAGGTGAACCACAGCAACAGTCGGCCAAAACCTTGCAGATCGCTCATGGCATGTGGGATCAGGCGCCAGCGCCAGAGGTCAAGGGCACCGGCCAGCGTGACGGCCAGCAAGCCCAGCAGTGCCAGCAGGCCGATCTCCAGCATGTTGAGCCGGCGGTGGTCTGCGCCTGCAGGGGTCAACACACGAATGGTGGCGCCGCCGATGCCCAGCAGCATGGCCAGCACCGGGGCTCCCGACAAGGTCAGACCGAGCATGCCGGCGCTGATGGCCAGACCGCTTTTGATCCTTTTGCGCGGCAGTGTGGCCAGTCCCATGAACAGCAATGACGCAAAACACAGCTGGCTCAGCGCCGGTGTGATTTCGTGCGAAAGCTGGGCCAGGCCCAGGCAGCCCAGAAGGGCCAGCAGCCCGCCATCGGCCAGTGTGCGGGCATAGTCGGTGGGCCGCGCTTCGCCCCCAAAGGCAAAGGCCACAGGCTGGGCCGCCGAGGTGCGTGCCAGTGCATAGACCGCATACCAGGTGGCTAGCAATGTGGTCAGCAGCATCAGGACGAAGGGCATGCGCGCTGCGGTGGCTTCCCACCCTGTTGGGGCCAGGCGGATGCACCATGCGCCCAACCAAGTGGGCAGCAGGGCCAGATTGGGCTCCAGCTGGCCCAGCAGAGTGGGCTTGAGCCAGCTGCTGCCTTGTCCTGCGCCGGTTTGTGCCAGCTGCAGCATGAAGCCGAAGGCTTCCATGTCGTATTTTTTCCAGGGGTCCCGGCCGAAAAATCCTGGCACCACATAGGCGACGCACAGCAGCCACAGTGCCCAGCGCGGGAAGGGGCGGACAGCAGACTGTGCGACGATGGCGGGGGAGGGCTGGTTCACGAGGCAGAAAGATAACAGGAACGCCAATGGCCTGGCGTGGGCAAAACAAAAGGGCAGGCCGGTTGCCCGGGCTGCCCTTGGTGACTGACCTGCCGAATTACTTGGACAGGGCGGTCTTGCCGAAGCGGTTGCGGAACTTCTCCACGCGACCGCCCATGTTGTCCACCGACTTCTGGGTGCCGGTATAGAAGGGGTGCGACTCGCTGGTGGTGTCCAGCTTGAAGAGCGGCAGCTCGCGGCCGTCTTCCATCTTGATGGTTTCCTTGGTGTTCACGCAGGAACGGGTCACGAACTTGAAGCCGTTGGACATGTCCTGGAAGCACACTTCGCGGTAGTTGGGGTGAATGCCCTCTTTCATGGGTTTTTCCTTTTCAGCAAACCACGGTAGCCACGCCCCGGACCATCCCGAACGCACTTTCCGCAAAACCTGAGATTATAGGGGATCAGCCCCCGCGGCGCATCATGTCGAAGAACTCGGAGTTGTTCTTGGTGGCCTTCATGCTCTTCAAAACCATCTCCATGGCCTCGATTTCGTCCATGTTGTACATGAACTGGCGCAGGATGCGGGTTTTTTGCAGGACTTCGGGTTGCAGCAGCAGCTCTTCGCGGCGGGTGCCGCTGCGGTTGAGGTTGATGGCCGGGAACACGCGCTTTTCGTAGAGGCGGCGCTCGAGGTGGATTTCGCTGTTGCCGGTGCCCTTGAATTCTTCAAAGATCACCTCGTCCATGCGGCTGCCGGTGTCGACCAGGGCGGTGGCGATGATGGTCAGGCTGCCGCCTTCTTCCACATTGCGGGCCGCACCAAAGAAGCGCTTGGGGCGCTGCAGGGCGTTGGCGTCCACACCGCCGGTGAGCACCTTGCCGGAGCTGGGTACCACGTTGTTGTAGGCGCGGGCCAGGCGCGTGATGGAGTCCAGCAGGATCACCACGTCTTTTTTCAGTTCGACCAGGCGCTTGGCGCGCTCGATCACCATCTCGGCCACATGCACATGGCGGGCGGCGGGTTCGTCGAAAGTGGACGAGATCACTTCACCGCGCACGCTGCGCTGCATTTCGGTCACTTCTTCGGGGCGCTCATCCACCAGCAGCACCATCAGATGCACGTCGGGGTAGTTGGCCGTGATGGCGTGGGCGATGTGCTGCATCATCACCGTCTTGCCCGACTTCGGTTGCGCAACGATCAGGGCGCGCTGGCCCTTGCCGATGGGGGAGATGATGTCGATCACGCGGCTGGTGATGTTTTCCTCGCCCTTGATGTCGCGCTCCAGTCGCATCTGCTCCTTGGGGAACAGCGGTGTCAGGTTCTCGAACATGACCTTGTGCTTGTTGTTCTCGGGCAGGCCATCGTTGACCTTATCGAGCTTGGTCAGGGCGAAGTAGCGCTCGCCGTCCTTGGGGATGCGCACCTCGCCTTCGATCATGTCGCCGGTGTGCAGGTTGAAGCGCCGCACCTGGCTGGGCGAGATGTAGATGTCGTCGGGGCCCGGAAGGTAATTGGCCTGCGCCGAGCGCATGAAGCCGAAACCGTCCTGAAGCACTTCGACGACGCCTTCGCCGATGATCTCGACGTCCTGGGCTGCAAGCCGTTTCAGGATGGCGAACATCAGCTCC
>CAXRGK010000045.1:0-5540 GCA_964230145.1 Burkholderiaceae bacterium
CAGGTCAAGAACGTGGGTCAACTGATTTATGCCCCGGGCACCAGCGAAGACCAGGTCATGGAAGTGGCGCTCGAAGCCGGCGCCGAGGACGTGATTACCGACGACGATGGCGCCATCGAGGTGCTGACCGCGCCTGGCGACTTCGAGGCCGTGAAAAACGCGCTCGAAGCTGTCGGTTTGAAGCCCGAGGTGGCCGAAGTCACCATGCGCCCCGAAAACACCATCGCCCTGGCCGGCGAGGATGCCGCCAAGATGCAGAAACTGCTGGACGTGCTGGAAGACCTGGACGATGTGCAGAACGTGTTCCACAACGCTGAAATTGACGAATAAGGACCCCCGATGAAAGTACTGGTGGTCGGCGGCGGTGGCCGCGAACACGCGCTGGCATGGAAGCTGGCGCAATCGCCCAAAGTTCAGCAGGTTTATGTTGCGCCCGGCAACGGCGGCACCGCCCGCGACAAGTTGCTGGTCAACGTGCCGATTTCCGATGTGGTGCAGCTGCGCGAATGGGCGCAGGCGAACCAGATCGGTCTGACGGTGGTGGGGCCTGAGGCGCCTTTGGCCGCGGGCGTGGTAGACGAGTTCCGCACCCACGGCTTGCGCATCTTTGGTCCGACGAAAGCGGCTGCCCAGCTGGAAAGCTCCAAGGCCTTTTCCAAAGCCTTCATGCAACGGCACGCGATTCCCACGGCCGAGTTCGAGACTTTCACCGATCCGGTAGCTGCTCATGCCTATGTGGAGCGCAAGGGCGCGCCCATCGTGGTCAAGGCCGATGGCCTGGCCGCCGGCAAGGGCGTGGTGGTGGCCATGACGCTGGCCGAGGCACACGAGGCGATCGACTTCATGTTGGTGGACAACACCCTGGGCGTGACCCACAACGAAGGCGGCGCGCGCGTGGTGATCGAGGAATTTCTGCAGGGCGAGGAAGCCAGCTTCATCGTGCTGTGCGACGGCAAGAACGTCACGGCGCTGGCCACCAGCCAGGACCACAAGCGCCTGCTGGATGGCGACGAAGGTCCCAACACCGGCGGCATGGGTGCCTACTCGCCTGCGCCGGTGGTCACGGCCGATGTGCATGCCCGCGCCATGCGCGAAGTCATCCTGCCCACCATCCGCGGCATGGAAAAGGACGGCATTCCCTACACCGGCTTTTTGTACGCGGGCCTGATGATCGACGCGCAAGGCAAACCCAGGACGCTCGAATTCAACTGCCGCATGGGTGACCCGGAAACCCAGCCGATCCTGATGCGCCTGAAGTCCGATCTGTTCGATGTGATGATGGCCGCGACCAGCGAAGGCCTCGACAAGATCGAGCTGGACTGGGACCGCCGCGTGGCCCTGGGCGTGGTGCTGGCCGCTGCCGGTTACCCGATGAACCCGCGCAAAGGCGACGCCATCACTGGCCTGCCTGCTGACAGTCCGGACGCCATGGTCTTCCATGCCGGTACGCTTGAGAAGGACGGTCAGATCCTGACCTCGGGCGGCCGCGTACTTTGTGTCACGGTGCTGGCCGACTCGGTCAAACAGGCCCAGCAAAAGGCCTACGAGGTGGCGCAGGGCGTGCAGTTTGACGGCATGCAGTACCGCCGGGACATCGGCTATCGTGCCATCCGGCACTGAGCCTTCGGCCATGAGCACGCCACACCCCGTGCAATTCAAAGGCTCGGCATTGGCGCGCGCTGTGTTGCGCCTGATGGGCTGGCGCGTGGTTTTTGAGGGACTGCCGTCCCTGCAGGGCGTGGCCGTGGTCTACCCGCACACCAGCAACTGGGACTTCATCGCCGGCATGCTGGCCAAGTGGGCGATCGGGATTCCGGCGCATTTCTGGGCCAAGAACTCGCTCTTCAAGGTGCCCGTGTTCGGCCGCTGGCTGCGCCGGGTGGGTGGCCTGCCGATCGACCGCAGCGCGGCCAACGGCGCCGTCGGCCAGATGGTCGACACCTTCCGGCAACACGAACGGGAAGGGCGCCTGCTCTGGCTGGGTCTGGCCCCCGAGGGCACGCGCAAGCGCACGCCTGGCTGGCGCAGTGGCTTTTATCAGGTGGCGCTGGGCGCGGGCGTGCCGCTGGGCATCGTGCGGCTCGACTGGGGCCGGCGCGAGCTGCGTTTTGTGGACTTTCTCACCCTGAGCGGCGACGAAGCCGTCGACTACGCCCGGCTGGCCGCGCTTTTTGACGGCGTGCAGGGCTACCATCCCTCACAGGGCAGCCCGATCATGCCGTGGCGCCCGACCAAAGACAGCAAATGACCGACAAACTCGACATCGCGCAGGTGCGCGCCTACCTCGTGGGCCTGCAGGCCCGCATCACCGAAGCACTCAACGAGATCGATCCGACCCCGTTCGTGACCGACGCCTGGGAAAAGCCTGCTGGCGAAAAACTGCAGGGCGACGGCCTCACCAAAATCATGGAGGGCGGACCCATCTTCGAACGCGCTGGTTGCGGGTTTTCGCATGTGACCGGGCCGCAGCTGCCGCCTTCGGCCACCCAGCACCGTCCCGAGCTGGCCGGGGCGCCGTTCGAGGCCCTGGGCGTGTCGCTGGTGTTTCATCCTCGCAACCCTCACGTGCCGACGGTGCACATGAACGTGCGCATGATCGCGGCCAAGCCAGAAGGCAAGGACCCGGTGGCCTGGTTTGGAGGCGGCATGGACCTGACCCCGTACTACGGTCACGACGAAGATGCGGTCCATTTCCACCAGACCTGCAAAGACGCCCTCGACCCCTTTGGCGGTGAGCTGTACCCGCGCTTCAAGACCTGGTGCGACCAGTATTTCTGCAACAAACACCGCAACGAGCAACGCGGTGTGGGCGGCGTGTTTTTTGACGACTTTGCCGAGCTGGGCATGGTGCGCAGCTTCGAGATGCTGCAAAGCGTGGGCGATGCCTTTTTGAAGGCCTACCTGCCCATTGTGTACCGTCGCAAGGACCAGCCCTGGACCGAGCGCGAGCGCGATTTTCAGCTGTACCGCCGCGGCCGCTATGTCGAGTTCAACCTGGTCTGGGACCGCGGCACGCACTTTGGTCTGCAGTCCGGTGGCCGCACCGAATCCATCCTGCTGTCCATGCCGCCCGAAGTGCGCTGGTCTTATCAGCGGCGCGATCCGGTGGGCTCCCCCGAAGAGCGCCTGCTCAGCCACTTTCTGGTACCTCGGGACTGGGTGTGAAGCAGCCGCTGCGCATCGGTGTGTTCGGCGGCGCATTCGACCCGCCGCACCTGGCGCATGTGGCGCTGGTGCGTTCGGCCATTGAGGCGTTGCAGCTCGACGAAGTGCGGGTGCTGCCCACAGGACAGGCCTGGCACCGACAGGGTCGCCTGACAGATGCCGTGCACCGATTGACGATGGCACGACTGGCGTTTGCCGGATTGAAGCAGGTGGTGGTGGACGATCGGGAAATCCGCCGCACTGGTCCCAGCTACACGGTAGACACCCTGACCGAAATCGCGGCGGAACAGCCCAAGGCGCAGTTGTTTTTGCTGATCGGCGATGACCAACGCCGCAGCCTGCCCGCCTGGCACCGGATCGGTGAAATCGCCCAGCTGGCTATAATTTGCGCCGCTGCGCGCGATCCGCAAGTGGCCGCCTGGCATGCCGGCCAATCTGATGATGCCCATGTGTCCGGTCCCGACATCCAGCCCTTGCCCATGCCGCTGATGCCCATCAGCGCCTCCGACATCCGAGAACGACTGTCCCGCCAGGCTGACGTTGCCACGCTGGTGGCGCCTGCGGTTGAACGCTATATTCACGAACACCACCTCTACAGCACACGCTGAGAAAGCCCCACGATGAGCGAAACCGCCGCCAAGAAAGACGTCCAGAAACTGCAGCGAGTCATTGTTGACGCGCTTGAAGACGTCAAGGCCCAGGACATCCAGGTGTTCAACACCGAGCACCTCTCGCCCTTGTTTGAACGGGTGATCATCGCCTCGGGCACCTCCAACCGCCAGACCAAGGCTTTGTCGGCCAGCGTGCGTGACAAGGTGCGTGAGGGCGGCTTCGGCAAGCCCCGCATCGAGGGCGAAGACAACGGCGAATGGATCATTGCCGATTGTGGTGCGGCCGTGGTGCACATCATGCAGCCCGTGATCCGCCAGTACTACAACCTCGAAGAGATCTGGGGCGACAAGCCCGTGCGCCTGAAGTTCGGTGCACCCAAGCCTGAAACCAAAGCTCCTGCCGCGAAAAAAGCCGCCACCAAAAAACCTGCAGGCAAGGCCCTGACGCCCAAGGCAGCAGCCTCCGCAGCGCAAAAGGCGGCTGCCAAAGCCGCCGCGGGTCAGGCTGCTACCGGCAAAACCGCTGCGAAAAAGACCGCCCTGAAGGTGCCTGCCAAGAAGGCCCCGGCCGCCAAAAAGGCCACTTCGGTGAAAAAAGTGGTGGTGAACGCACCCACCAAAACAGCCGGCAAGGCCGCTGCCAAAAAAAGTGCTCCGGCCAAAAAGCCCGCAGCACGCAAAAAACCCGCCTGATCTGCGATGAAGCTGCTGATCGTGGCCGTCGGTCAGCGTGTGCCCGACTGGGCGCAAAACGCGTGGGACGATTACGCCAAGCGATTCCCGTCGGAGCTCAGGGTGGAGCTCAAGACCGTCAAGACCGAACCGCGCGGCTCCAAGACCCTGGAATCGCTGTACGCCGCCGAGCGTGAACGCATCGAGGCGGCGATCCCGCGCGGCTGCCGCATCGTCGCACTCGACGAGCGCGGCACCAACCTGACCACGGTGGCCCTGGCCGCCAAGCTCAAACACTGGCAGCTTGAAGCCGACGATGTGGCGCTGGTCATTGGCGGGCCGGATGGGCTGGATCCGGAGTTCAAGCGCCTCGCCCACGAGCGCATCCGCCTGTCCGACCTGACCCTGCCGCACGCCATGGTACGGGTGCTGCTGATCGAGCAGCTCTACAGGGCCTGGTCCATCAACGCCAACCACCCTTACCACCGCGAATGAGCGATTTCATTTACCTCGCTTCCCAAAGCCCGCGCCGTCGCCAATTGCTGGAACAGATTGGCGTGCAGCACCAGCTGCTGTTGCCTGATCCACAGGAAGATGCCGAAGCGCTGGAAGTGACCCGGGCCGGTGAGGCCCCTGCGCGTTATGTGCAGCGTGTGACCGGCCTCAAGCTCGACGCGGCCGTGGCGCGACTCCAGGCTTTGGGCTTGCCGGCTGCGCCTGTGCTGTGTGCCGACACCACGGTGGCCTTGGGGCGTGAGATCCTGGGTAAACCTGCCGATGCCGCCGAGGCGCGCGCCATGCTGGCTCGACTGGCGGGGCACACGCACCGTGTGCTCACCGCTATCGCTGTGCAAAAGGGCCCCCAGCGCGTCGCGGCGTTGTCCGAATCGTGGGTGCGTTTTTCGCCCATGACCAGCGCACAGATCCGCAACTACGTGGAGTCGGGCGAGCCCATGGGCAAAGCCGGGGCTTACGGGGTGCAGGGCAGGGCGGCTGCCTACATTGAACACATTCGCGGCAGCTATTCGGGCATCATGGGGCTGCCGCTCTTCGAGACGGCCCAGGTGCTGCGCCAGGTGGGCGTGCGCTGCT
>CAXRGK010000046.1:0-8639 GCA_964230145.1 Burkholderiaceae bacterium
TGTGCTCTTCCGATCTGGTCGAGCTTGAAGACCACCTTGCCGGGCATGACGTTGGTGTTGGTGCCGCCACTGATCTGGCCCACGTTCAGATACGGGTGGGTGATGCCCTCGACTTTGGACGTGACTTTTTGGTAGTCGGCATTGAGTGCGTGCAGGGCGTTCAGGATGTGCACCGCACCCTGCAGCGCGTCGGTGCCGGTGTCGGGAATGGCGGCGTGGGCCATCTCGCCTTGCACCGTCACTTCCATTTGCAGGCAGCCGTTGTGCGCGGTGACCACCTGGTAGCTGAAGCCGGCGGCGATCATCAAGTCAGGCTTGGTCAGGCCCTTGGCCAGCAGCCAGCCGGGGCCCATCTCACCACCGAACTCCTCGTCGTAGGTGAAGTGCAGCTCCACCCCCCCCTTGAGGGGCAAGCCCAGCGATTCGAGCGCGCGGGTGGCAAAGGTGAAGGTGGAAAAATCGCTTTTGCTCACCGCCGTGGCGCGGCCGTACATGGCGCCGTTCTCGATCTCGCCGCCGTAGGGGTCATGGGTCCAGCCTTCGCCCGGGGGCACCACGTCGCCGTGGGCGTTCAGGGCAATGGTTTTGCCTTGGCCGTATTTTCGACGCACGATCAGGTTGGTGATGGATTCGAGGCCGTAGGCTTTCACATCGGCTTGCGGCACGGCGTGTTTTTCTGCTTCGTAGCCAAAGCCTTTGAGCAGTTCGGCGGTGCGCTCGGCGTGCGGGGCGTTGTTGCCGGGGGGGGTGTCGGTGGGCACCTGCACCAGCGCTTGCAGGAACTTGACCTGCTCGTCAAAGTGGGCGTCGATCCAGGCGTCGAGCTGTGCGTATTGTTGGGCGGTGGCGCTCATCGGGTTTCTTGCTCCAGTTGATTCAGGACGTGGGTGAAAGCGTCGACGCACAGCTGCATGTCGTCGCTGGTGGTCGATTCGAGCGGGTTGTGGCTGATGCCGGCGTTTTCGCCGCGCACAAACAGCATGGCCTGCGGCATGACTTCGTGCAGCTTCATCGCATCGTGGCCGGCGCCACTGGGCAGTTTGAACAGCGGCACGCCCAGGGCGCTCACGGCACGTTCCCAGCGGGCTTGCCATTCAGGAGCGCTGGGGGCGGCGGCGGCACGCATGGTTTCCTCGCAGGTGTAGCGCACACCGCGGCGCTCGCAAATGCTTTGCAGCTGCGCCATCACATCGGCCACCAGCGCGTCGCGTTGGGCATCGGTGGGTGCACGCAGGTCCAGGCTGAAGCTGCAGCGGCCGGGCACGACGTTGATGGAGCCGTTGGGCACTTGCAGCTGGCCGATGGTCGCCACGCTGTCGCCATCTTTTGCAGCGCGTTGCTCCATGTACAGCGCCAGTTCGGCCACCGCACAGGCCGCGTCGCGGCGGCGGTCCATGGGCGTGGTGCCCGCGTGGCTGGCCGTGCCGATGATTTCGCAGAGGTAGCGCACGCTGCCGTTGATGGAGGTGACCACGCCCAGCGGGATGTTCACTTCATTGAGCACCGGGCCTTGTTCGATGTGGACTTCAATGAAGCCCAGATAGTGGGCCGGGTCGCGCTGGATTTTGGGGATGTCGTCGGTACACAGACCCGCGTGCTGCATGGCGGCGCGCATGGTGATGCCGTCGGCATCTTTCTGATCCAGCCACTCGGGCTTGAAGTCGCCGATCAGCGCGCCCGAGCCGAGGAAAGTGGCTTTGTAGCGCTGGCCTTCCTCTTCGGCAAAGGCCACCACTTCGATGCCGAAGGGCAAACGCTTGCCCTGCTGGTGCAGCTGCTGCACGCAGGCCATGGGCACGAAGATGCCCAGGCGACCGTCGTATTTGCCACCGTTGCGCACGGTGTCGTAGTGCGAGCCGGTCAACAGGTATTTTTGGCCCGCAGCAGCCGGGTGGTAGCGGCCCACCACGTTGCCCACCGCGTCGATTTCGACCTCGTCAAAGCCGCAGTCCTTCATCCAGTGGCTGATGCGCTGGGCACACGCCCGGTGCGCGTCGGTCAGGTAGGTGACGGTGAGCTGGCCCTTTTCGGCAAAGTCGGGGTCCGAATGTTGCGCCAGCTTTTCCTGCCAGTCCCAGACCTGGTGGCCCAGCGTCGGCTCGACGCCGAACTTGTCGTTCAGGCGGATCTCGACGATGCGGTGGATGTTGCGCAGGCACTCGGCCAGTTCAAAGTCGGGGTGACCGTGCAGGCGGCGCTCGAAGGCCTCGATGATCTGCGCCTTGTTCAGCCCCACGCCTCGCGGGCCACGCACCGCCAGGATGAAGGGCCAGCCGAACTTGGCGTTGTAGTCGGCGTTGAGTTGCTGGATTTTGGCGAACTCTTCGGGTGTGCAGTCGGTCAGGCCCGCCTTGGTCTGCTCGTTGGTCGACTCGGCCGTGAGCGTCTTGCTGACCATGGCCTTGCCGGCGAGTTCCGGGTGGGCACGGATCAAGCCGAGTTGCGCATCGCGTCCGGCGTGGGCCAGCACCTCGCACATGGCGTGCTTGAGGTGGGCCAGTGACTTGAAAGGGCGCTCATTCAATGCCTGCTCGGCAATCCAGGGCGAATGTTCATACAGGCCGTCGAGCATTTGCGCCGCATCTTCGCGGCGGGCACTGTTGAGTTGTTCAAGCGTGATCGGCATGGCTGTCTCTGTAGGAGGCCGCCCCTGCGGCCGAATGTTTGTGTGTTTGCAGGAGTGCGCTTCCGGGCGCGAAGATTCGGCCGCAGGGGCGGCCTCCGGCATGGGACTCAGTCCTGAAAAGGGTGTGTGGTTTTCCAATGCCGCGCGATGTCGATGCGCCGCGCCACCCAGACCTTGTCGTGCGACTGGATGTGGTCCAGAAAGCGCTGCAGTGCGGTGATGCGACCGGGGCGGCCCAGCAGGCGGCAGTGCATGCCGATGCTCATCATCTTGGGCGCGTTGTCGCCATTCGGGTCGCCCTCGGCGTACAGCGCATCAAAGGTGTCCTTCATGTACTGGAAGAACGGATCGGCGTGCGAGTAACCCTGCGGCAGCGCAAAGCGCATGTCGTTGCAGTCCAGCGTGTAGGGCACGATCAGTTGCGGCACCACACTGCCATCGGTCTTTTGAACTTTCATCCAGAAAGGCAGGTCGTCGCCGTAGTAGTCGCTGTCGTATTCAAAGCCGCCGTAGTCGGCCACCAGACGCCGGGTGTTGGGGCTGTCGCGGCCGGTGTACCAGCCCAAGGGGCGTTCCCCGGTCAGCTTTTGCAGAATCTCCATCGCCTCGGCCATGTGCGCGCGCTCGGTGGCTTCGTCGATGTTCTGGTAGTGGATCCACTTGAGGCCGTGGCAGGCGATGTCGTAACCCAGTTCCTTGAAGGCGGCGGTCACGTCGTCGTGCTTTTGCAGCGCGGTGGCCACGCCAAACACCGTGAGCGGCAGGCCGCGCTTTTCAAACTCGCGCAGCAGGCGCCACACGCCGGCACGCGAGCCGTATTCGTAGATGCCTTCCATGCTGATGTGGCGGGCCTCGAAAGCGGCGGGGTTGAACATTTCACTCAAAAACTGCTCGCTGGCCTTGTCGCCGTGCAGCACGCAGTTTTCACCGCCTTCTTCGTAGTTCAGCACGAACTGCACGGCCACGCGGGCGCCGCCTGGCCATTGCGCGTGCGGCACATGGCGGCCGTAACCCTTGAGGTCGCGTGGGTAGGGGAGGGTGGAGTCGTAGGTGCTCATGTTCAGGCGATCTCAGGTCAGGGCGATGGCGATGTCGTGGGAGGGGACCTTGCGGTCGTAGATCAGGCTGGCTTCGACGTGGTCGAGGTGTTCCTGCATCAGCTGCACGGCCTTGTCGGCGTCTTTGGCGGCGAGGGCGGCGACGATCTCGGCGTGTTCTTCGGTGGAGTGCTGGGCTTCGCTGCGCGACTGGTACATCAGGGTGATCAATGCGCAGCGCGAAATCAGTTCGCCCAGCAGCTGGGCCAGCACCTGGTTGCCCATCAGCTCGGCCATGCGCACATGAAAGTCGCCCAGCAGCTCGGTGCGGCCGGAAACATCTTCCTTGGCGACGGCTTCCCGCTCTTGCTGGACGTGTTCCTTGAGCGAGCGAATCTTGGCCGGGGTGACGCTTTTGACGAATTCGCGGGTCATCTCGCTCTCCAGCATGCGCCGCACGGCAAACACCTGCTGGGCTTCTTCGACCGACGGTGCGGCGACAAACGCGCCTCGGGCCGGCTCCATGCGGATGAGGCGGTTTTGCGAGAGCTGGAAGAGGGCCTGGCGCACCAGCGTGCGGGACACGCCGAAGTGGTCCGCCAGTTTTTGCTCGGCCAGCTTGGCGCCCGGCAGCAGGCGGTGCTCGACGATGGCGCGTGTCAGCGCTTCCACAATGCTGTGGGTGGTGGAGGTTTCCGGGGCTTTGGTGCTGTCCATGGGGGCATGATAGCCAGAAAAACCAAAAGTGTATACACTTTGGTCGACCAAACCAGTTTTCAAACAGGAAAGAGAGTTCCCATGGGTCTGAGCACACACGTTCTGGACACGATGAACGGCTGTCCCGCCGCCGGCATGCAGGTCGCCCTGTACACCACGCAAGGCGAGCAGGCCACGCTGGTCAAGCGCTTCACCCTCAACCACGACGGCCGCAATCCGGATGGCCCGCTGTACGACAACGCCAGCCTGCGCAAGGGCACTTACCGCCTGGTGTTCGATGTCAGCGGTTACTTCAAGGCCAAAGGTGTGCAGCTGCCCGAGCCCAATTTCCTCAACCAGGTGGCGCTCGACTTTGGCGTGGCCCACGAAGACCAGCACTACCATGTCCCCTTGCTGGTCAGCCCCTGGAGCTATTCCACATACCGCGGTTCCTGAAATCAACCGGGATCTGCCCCAAGAAAGTGGCCTATTAATCGGGGTCAGATCCCGATTAATCCGCCGCGACCAAGCCCCGATTCCTTAAAATCGGGGCTTACCGTTTATTTATCCCCGCACCATGACCCAAGTCACCAACACCGTGCGCTTTGTCCTCGACGGCCAGATCGTCGAAGCCCAGGGCGAGCGCCGCACCACCACCGTTCTCGACTACCTGCGCGAACAGCTCCACCGCACCGGCACCAAGGAGGGCTGCGCAGAAGGCGATTGCGGCGCCTGCGTGGTCATGGTGGGTGAGCTCAATGCGGCAGGCACGGCGGTCGATTACGTGCCGGTCAACGCCTGTATTCAATTGCTGCCTTCGCTGGACGGCAAGTCGGTCAAGACCGTCGAGAGCCTGAAGAAGGCCGATGGCACGCTGCACCCGGTGCAGGACGAGATGGTCAAGTGCCACGGTTCGCAGTGCGGCTTTTGCACGCCTGGCATCGTGATGAGCCTGGTCAATCTGGTGCAGGTGCTGCCCCAGCCCAGCCGCCAGCAGATCACCGATTCATTGAGCGGCAACCTGTGCCGCTGCACCGGCTACAAGCCGATCATTGATGCCGCCGCCAAGGCCTGCGAGCGCCAGAGCGAACTCAAGATCGACGACAAGGCCGACATTCCGCTGCTCAAGGAGATCGCCCGCGCCAAGACCCCCACGCTGAGCCTGGACGGCGAAATCATCGTGCAGCCTGTCGTGCGCACGCGCAAGGGCAACGAATTCGTCTCGCCTGCCACCCTCGCCGAAGTGGCCGACTACCTGCTCAAGAACCCGACCACCACGCTGCTGGCCGGCAGCACCGAGATCGGTCTGCAGGTCAACAAACAGTTCAGCCGTCCCGACCACATCATGTACCTGGGCAATGTGGACGAGCTGCGCAAGGTCGAGGACGGCGTCAAAGCCTGGCGCATCGGCGCCATGGTGTCGCTGGCCACCCTCGAAGGCCTGATCCAAGAGGCCTACCCCGACTTTGCCGAGGTGCTGCGCCGCTTCGGTTCGCCCCCGATCCGCTCCACCGCCACGCTGGCCGGCAACATCGCCAACGGTTCGCCGATTGGCGACTCCATGCCTTGCCTGATGGCGCTGGGTGCCACGCTGGTGCTGCGCCGCGGCGACAAGACGCGCTCCGTGGCGCTGGACCAGTTCTACTCCGGCCAGAAGCAGAACGTGCTGCAGGCAGGAGAGTTCATCGAAGCCATCGAACTGCCCAAACCCGTGGCTGGTCAGGTCTTCCGCGCCCACAAGGTCAGCAAGCGTTTTGAACAGGACATTTCGGCCACCTGCGCCGCCATCAGCTACTCGCTCAAGGGCGGCAAGCTCAGCGGTGTGAAGCTGGCCTACAACGGCCTGGCCCCGGCCCCCTGCCGTGCGCCCAAGCTCGAAGCCGTGCTCGAAGGCCAGGCGCCTGCCGACGTGAAGGCCGCCGATCTGGACGCGGCGAGTGCCGCCAGCTTCACCGCCCGTGACGGTCTGCGCGCCACCTGGGCCTACCGCTCGCTGGTGGCACGCAACCTGGTGCTGGAATTCATCGAAGAACAGAAAGAGGTGGCCTGAATGAACGCTCCTACGCCCATCAAGAATTTGCTGCCGGCTTCCGGCATCCAGCAAGGCACGGACATCGTCCACGAATCGGCCCACCTGCATGTGACCGGTGGCGCCACCTACATCGACGACATTCCTGAAGTGGCGGGCACGCTGTACGCCGCCCTCATCAAGTCGCCTGTGGCCCACGGTGAGCTGATCGGTGAAGGCATCGACCGCGCCGCCATCCTCAAAGAGCACGGTGTGGTGGCGGTGTTCACCGCCAAGGACATTCCCGGCGAAAACAATTGCGGCCCCATCGTCCACGATGACCCCTTCCTGGCCGATGGCAAGGTGGAGTTTGTCGGCCAGGCGGTGGCCGTGGTGGTGGCGCGCGAAATGCTGTACGCGCGTGAAGCCGCCGCCAAGGCCAAGGTGCTGGTCAAGGAACTCCAACCGATCCTGACCATCGAAGAAGCGCTGGAAGCCCAGAGCTTCGTGATGCCGGCCAAGGGCATCGTGCGCGGCGATGCCGCGGCCGCCATTGCCGCTGCACCGCGCAAGATCAAGGGCACGACCCGCACCGGCCAGCAGGAGCAGTTTTATCTGGAAGGCCAGATTACGTATGCTGTGCCCAAGGAAGACGGCCAGCTCACGCTGTACTGCTCGACCCAGCACCCGGACGGCAACCAGCGCGAAGCCGCTGCTGCTCTGAACTTGACGACCAATGATGTGGAAGTGATCTGCCGCCGCATGGGCGGTGGCTTCGGCGGCAAGGAAGGCAACGCCAGCATCTTCAGCCAGAGCGCCGCGCTGGCGGCGTTCAAGCTGCAAAAGCCGGTCAAGCTGCGCGTCAACCGCGACGACGACATGACCATCACCGGCAAGCGCCACGACTTCCGCATCGACTACGAGGTGGGTTTCGACGACAACGGCCGGATTCTGGGTGCCGACATCATGCTGGCCTCGCGCTGCGGCTACAGCGTGGACTACTCCGGTCCGGTGAACGACCGCGCCTGCCTGCACATCGACAACTGCTACCACATCCCTGCGCTCAAGCTGGTCAGCCACCGCTGCAAGACCAACACGCAAAGCGCTACCGCCTTCCGTGGTTTTGGCGGCCCGCAGGGCATGTTCGGCATCGAGACGGTGATCGACGAGATCGCCGCCACGCTGGGCAAAGACCCGCTGGAGGTGCGCAAGCTCAACCTCTACAAGGACCCGGCCGTCAGCGGCACGCCCGACACCATGACCACCCAGTACAACCAGCTGATCGAAGACTGGGTGGGTGACAAAGTGATCGCGCAGGTCGAGCAGGAATCGAAGTACGCCGAGCGCCGCGCCGCGGTGCAGGCCTTCAACGCCAAGAGCAAAACCCGCAAGCGCGGCATCGCCTTGGTGCCGCTCAAGTTCGGCATCAGCTTCACCGCCACGCACCTGAACCAGGGCGGTGCGCTGCTGGTGGTCTACATGGACGGCTCGGTGAGCTGCAACCACGGCGGCACCGAAATGGGCCAGGGCCTGAACACCAAGATGGCGCAGGTGTGCGCCGATGGTTTGGGTATCAGCGTGGACAAGGTGCGCATCACCGCCACCGATTCACAAAAGGTGCCCAACGCTTCGGCCACCTCGGCCTCGAGCGGCGCCGACATCAACGGTGCGGCCATCATGAACGCCACCGCGCAGATGCGCGAGCGCCTCAAACCCGTGGCCGCGCGCATGCTGGGCTGCAGCGCCGAAGAGGTGACATTTGCCAACAACGCTGCCCATGGTGGGGGGAAGTCGGTCGAGTGGTCGGCGCTGACCAAGCAGGCCTGGCTCGACCGCGTGGGCCTGTCGGTCACGGGCTTCTACATGACGCCCGAGATCAAGTACGACTTCACCACGCTCAACGGCCGCGCTTTCTATTACTACTGCTACGGCGCCGCCGTGAGCGAGGTCGAGATCGACACCCGCACCGGCGAGTGGTGGCTCCAGGGCGTGGACATCGTGCACGACGTGGGCCGCAGCATCAACCCGGCCATCGACAAGGGCCAGATCGAAGGCGCCTACATCCAGGGCATGGGCTGGCTGACCATGGAAGAGTGCATCTGGGACAAGAAGGGCAAGCTGCTCACCCACGGCCCGTCGACCTACAAGATCCCGGTGGCCGGCGACGTGCCCGAGCACTTCAATGTGAGCCTGTTTGACAACCAGAACCTCAAACCCACGCCTTTCAACAGCAAGGCCACGGGCGAGCCGCCGCTGATGCTGGGCCTGTCGG
>CAXRGK010000047.1:0-2300 GCA_964230145.1 Burkholderiaceae bacterium
GATGGAGACAGGCTCCAGGCCGGACAGCTTCATGGGGGGGACGGACACAGCAACAGACACGGGACTCACCTTCAGGGGCACAGGTGAGCGTCGTTGGCAAAGACAAGCCCCAAGCCTGACCTGCCTGGCTGGCGGGCTGCAACGCTCCTTGGGGAAGGGGTGATTTTACCAGCGCCCCTTCAGCAGGCCAGGCAGGCCTGCATCGCCGTGGCTTTTTGCTTGCGGGTTTCTTCCACAAGAAAGTCGAGAAAGACACGGGTACGCTGTGGCATGAACTTGCGACTGGGCACGGCAGCGTACATCGTCAAGCGACCGGTGATCCACGGCGCCAGGACCCGAACCAGTTCACCCCGGGTCAGGTAGGAGGCCACCATGTCGATGGCAATCGATGTGATCCCCGCCCCGTCCAGGGTGGCCCGCAGCAGGCTGTCGGTGTGGTTGGCCAGCAGCACGGGTTCAATCTCTACATCCAGAGGCTGGGCTGGGTTTTCAGGACACCACATGTGCCACAGCCGCGGCCTGACATGGGGCATTTTCAGACGGACGCAGTCGTGCTGCACCAGATCCTGCGGCTGTTTGGGCGCCCCCCGGCGCTTCAGGTAGGCTGGTGACGCCACCAGAATGGTTTCCGCCTCGATCACCTTGCGCGCCACCACATCGGCGTCAAAACTGTCATCGGCACCCAACAACGTGATGTCAAAGTCTTCAATCGGTGGCTCGCGCAGGGTCTCCACTTCCAGATCGATCACGATCTTGGGATGCCTCCTGCGGAACTCTGCCAGCAAAGGCGCCACCACATAAGTGGCCAGTACCGGCGGCGCATGCAGGCGCAAGGTGCCCGCCAGCTCCGTGGTTTGCGAGCTGGCCATGGCATCGGCTTCGTCAATGTCCTGCAGGATGCTGCGCACACGCCCCAGGTATTGCTGACCAGCTTCGGTCAGTGACAGGCGGCGGGTGGAGCGTTGCAGCAAACGAGCGCCCAGGTGCTCCTCCAGATCGGCCACCAGCCGCGTCACCACAGGCGCTGACATGTCGAGCGCCCGCGCCGCAGCCGCAAATCCACCTTCATCAACCACGCGTTCAAACACGCGCATGGACAGCAAGCGATCCATGGTTTGGCACCTCCAGCAAGGCTTGAATTATTTCACATTCAGCAATGTGTAAGTTCTGATTCGGTTGTTTTTCTACGCAAATAGAAATTTTAAAGTTCAACCCATCGATGCAGCGCTTCCCATCAAGCCTCACCGATCTGGCCACCAGCCAAGTCATTTCGACAGGCAGGCCTATTGATCCAGAAAGGAAACGATCATGAACCGCACATATTTCTCTGCCATCGCCCTTGCTGCTGCCGCTTTCACCAGCGGCCACGCCCTCGCTGCCGACGCCAGCGCACCGAAGACCCGTGAGCAAGTCAAAGCCGAACTGGCCGAAGCCATCCGCACCGGCGACATCGTCGTCAACAGCGAGACCGGGCAGAAAGCCAATGAAGCGTTCCCCGGCCTGTACCCCGCCAAAGCCGCCGTTCAGGGCAAGACCCGCGAGCAGGTCAAGGCCGAACTGGCCGAAGCCATCCGCACCGGCAACATCGTCGTCAACGGCGAAACCGGGCAGAAAGCCAATGAAGTCTTTCCCGGCCTGTACCCTGCCAAAGCCGCCGTTCAGGGCAAGACCCGCGAGCAGGTCAAGGCCGAACTGGCTGAAGCCATTCGCACGGGCAACATCGTCGCCGACAACGAAAGCGGTCTGAAACTCAACCAGTTGTACCCGCAGCGTTACGGCCGCACGCTCTGATTTTCGGCGTCCCCGATGCGAGGCCCGAACCGTCTTGTGGCGGTACGGGCTTCAATGCTTTGTGGGACAGGGGGACCCTGGCCGGCAGGCCCCCTCATTGGGCCATTCGCCCGAACTGACCGCTGTTGAAATCAACGATCGCCTGCCGGATTTCCTGGGTCGTGTTCATCACGAACGGGCCATGGCCAACGATGGGCTCATTCAGTGGCTGGCCGCTGAGCAACAAGGCTTTCACCTCGGTGTCAGCGGTCAGCTCCAGGCTATCGCCTTCCTGTGACAGCACCACCAATTGGGCCTCGCCCGCAGTCTGTTTGCCATTCACGCGAACCTGACCGCCGAGCACCACCAGCGCATTGTTCCAGCCTTCATGCACGGGCAGATGCACGGTGTGTCCGGCTTTCAGGTTCAGATCCAGCACCTGCATGGGCGAGAAGGTGCGGGCCGCCCCAGCCGTCTGACCGAAGGTGCCGGCAATCACGCGCACCTCGCCGGCCCCCCCTTCCAGCGGC
>CAXRGK010000048.1:0-3474 GCA_964230145.1 Burkholderiaceae bacterium
CTGGTCGCGGCCACGGTGATTGCCGGCTACTACAGCGCCAACGGCCAGCTTTACCGCTTTGCGGCGGCCGAACTCTCGGCGCCCGACTTCCGCGAAAAAGCCGTTTCGTTGGTGCTCGCTGGCGGCCTGATCGGCGCCATCATCGGGCCCAACCTCGCCTCGGGCACGCGAGGCCTGACCGAGACACCATTTGTGGGAGCCTACCTGGCGCTGGCCGGTGTGGCGGTACTGGGCATGCTGCTCATGGCCTTCATCCGGTTTCCGGCTGTGCCCCCCAAAAAGGCCGGTGCTTCGGGTGGTCGGCCGCTCTCAGAGATCATGCGCCAGCCGGTGTTCATCGTGGCCGCGGCCGCTGCAGCGCTCGGCTATGGCGTGATGAACCTGCTGATGGCCGCCACACCGCTGGCCATGCAGGTCTGCGGCTACGCCTTCAGTGACGCGGCGCTGGTGCTGGAATGGCATGTGATCGGCATGTTCGCGCCGGGCTTTTTCACCGGCTCGCTCATCAAGCGCTTTGGTGCGCTGCCCATCATGGGCGTGGGCGTGCTGCTCAATCTGCTGTGCATCGCCATCGCGCTGTCTGGGGTAGACCTGCACCAGTTCCTGCTGTCGCTCTTTCTGCTGGGCGTGGGCTGGAACTTCCTCTTCACCGGCAGCACCACGCTCTCGATGAAAGCCTGGACGCCCGAAGAAAAAGACCGCGGCCAGGCTGCGATCAATTTCTTCGTGTTCGCCACCATGGCGGTAACGTCGTTCGCCTCGGGTGCACTGGTCACCACGCAGGGCTGGACCTGGCTGAACATCGGTTCGCTGCTGCCGGTGGGGCTGACCGGCGGTGCGCTGGTCTGGTTGTGGTTCAAGCAGAAACAGCAGCGTTGAAATTTCGCGCGCGCGGGCGCACTCCCACAACCGTTCAAGGCATGCGCGCCATGACTTCGGCCACGGCCGCGGTGAGTCGGCGCGCGTAGGGCACGTGCAGGAACTCGTTGGGCCCGTGCGCGTTGCTCTTGGGGCCGAGCACGCCGCACACCATCATCTGCGCCTTCGGAAAGCCCTGGCTGAGCATGTTCATCAGCGGAATCGTGCCGCCCTGGCCGATGTAGCCCACGGGCGCGCCAAAATGCGCCAGGCTGGACGCGTTCAGGGCCTGCTCGAACCACGAGGTGGCCACGGGCGCGTTCCAGCCTGTGGCGGCGCCGCCGGCCTCAAAGGTCACCCGGGCCTGGTAGGGCGCGTTGTCTTCGAGCAGGGCTTTCATCTCGGCCACGGCCTGGGCCGCATCCACCAGCGGGGGCAGACGCAGGCTGAGCTTGAAGGCCGTGTAAGGACGCAGCACATTGCCTGCATCTTTCAGTGAGGGAAAGCCTTCGGCGCCGGTCACGCTCAGCGTCGGCACCCAGGTGCGGTTGAGCAGGGCCTGCACCGGATCGGTGGTGGTGGGCAGGGCAAAGGTGGTCGAGCCGCCGCAGTCGTAGTGTGCCCAGGGAAAACGCTTGTACAGCTCGTCGCCCAGGATCGCCGCAGTCGCTTTGGCCTGGGCCAGGCGATCGGCGGGCACTTCGCAATGAAAGCTGGCCGGCAGCAGACGCCCCGTCTGGCTGTCTTCGAGCCGGTCGAGCACCATGCGCATGATGCGAAAGCTCGACGGCACCAGACCCGAAGCGTCGCCCGAGTGGATCCCCTCGGTCAGGATTTCGACTTTGAGCGTGCCGCTGGCCATGCCGCGCAGGCTGGTGGTCAGCCACAGCTGGTCGTAGTTGCCCGCGCCGCTGTCCAGGCAGATCACCAGGCCCACATCGCCCAGGCGGGCGCGCAGCGCATCCACATAGGGCAGCAGGTCGTACGAGCCCGATTCTTCGCAGGTCTCGATCAGACCGACGATGCGCGGGTGCGGTGTCTTCTGGTTCTTGAGCGCCTGGATGGCGGCGATGCTGGCATACACCGCGTAGCCGTCGTCGGCACCACCTCGGCCATAGAGCTTGCCGTCTTCATAAACGGGGGTCCAGGGGCCGAGGTCGCTGCGCCAGCCATTGAACTCGGGCTGCTTGTCCAGGTGGCCGTACATCAACACCGTCTGGGTGCTGCCCTCGCTGGCCCCGCGCGTGGCATCGACTTCAAAGAACAGCACCGGCGTGCGGCCAGGCAAGCGGATGATTTCGAGCTTCAGGCCTTCGACCTTCTGGGCCTGCACCCAGTCGGCCGCGTTGCGCAGCACGGCCTCGATGTGGCCGTGCGCGGCCCAGTCCGCATCGAACATCGGCGACTTGGCCGGGATTTCGATGTATTTTTTCAGCGCACTCAGGATGCTGGTGTCCCAGGCCTGGGTGACATCGCTCAGGACGCGGTTGCTGTCCAGAGCGCTTTCGGGCATTTCGCGGTGCAGAGGGGCGTTCATGCCCGGTATTTTTGCATCCAGGCCAGGCCGCGTGAAGTCCCGCCGCTCGTGGTGTCGGCCGGAATGTATTCGCAGCCCACCCAGCCGTCCCAGCCGGTCTCGGCGCTGATGCGGTCGATCAGCGCAAACAGGTGGTCCCAGTTGAGTTCGCCGGAGCCTGGCTCGTGGCGCGCAGGCACGTCGGCAAACTGGAAGTGGCCGACGCGGCCCGTGGGCAGGTACTGGCTGATCTTGGTGGAGAGGTCGCCCTCGACGATCTGGCAGTGGAACAGGTCCATCTGCACTTTCACGTTGTCCGCGCCCACCGCTTCGAGGATGGCATGCGCATGGTCCTGCCGCTGCAGGTGAAAACCGGGAATGTTGCGCGTGTTGATGGGTTCGAGCATCAGGTCGAGGCCGCGCTGTGCCGCTTCCTGCGCGGCCCATTTCAGGTTGGCGATCAGTGTCTGGTCGGCCTGTTGTGCGCTCAGGCCTTCGGGCCGCACGCCCACCACGGTGTGGACGCGCGGGCAATCCAGCGCCTCGGCGTATTCGAACGCCCAGGCCAGGCCTGCACGGAATTCGGCCTCACGCCCCGGCAGGCAGGCGGTGCCGCGCAGGCCACGGTCCCAGCCGCTGACCATCTCGTCTTTCGTCAGGCCACCCGGGGGCATGTTGAACAGCACCTGTTGCAGGCCGTTGCCCTTCAGGCGCGCGGCCAGCTCGGCGGCAGGATACGCGTAAGGGAAAAGGTATTCCACGGCCTTGAAACCGTCCTTTGCGGCCGCTTCGAAGCGGTCGAGGAACGGCATGTCCGGGTACATCATGGTCAGGTTGGCGGCAAAGCGGGGCATGGAGTGTCTCCTTGAAGGTCTTACCAGCGCGCGCCGAAGGTGGCGCGCAGTTCGTCAATGTCGGTGGCGCGCAGTGGCGGCGTGTGGGGCGCCAGCAGCATCAGGCGCGCGGGTTCTTCGAGTACTTCGAGCGTGGCCATGGCCGCGGCGGGGCTGTCGTGCCAGACGTTGGGCCCCAGGCGCGGCAGCATGACGGCGCGGATCGGTGTGCCGCGTGTGGCGTACTGGCGGATCAGCGCAGCCACC
>CAXRGK010000049.1:0-5051 GCA_964230145.1 Burkholderiaceae bacterium
GTAGAGGTCGGCCTCGGGGCCCTGCTCGTGATAAGGCGCGCGGGCGTAGGCGTCCTTGTGGCTGCCGCGCAGCACATGGCGGAAGGTGGAGCCGGAGTCGAACCAGACTTCCAGAATGTCGGTGCTCTTGGTGTACTGGGGGGCATCCTGCGCGCCCAGAATCTCTTCGGCCGTCACGCGGCTCCAGGCCTCGATACCGCCCTTTTCAACAATGGCGGCGGCCTGGTCCAGGATCTCCAGCGTGCGCGGATGCAGCTCACCGCTGTCCTTGTGGATGAAGAAGGGCACGGGTACGCCCCAGCTGCGCTGGCGCGAGATGCACCAGTCCGGGCGGTTGGCGATCATGTCGCGCAGGCGGGCGCGGCCGTTTTCGGGGTAGAACTGGGTCTGCTCGATGGCGTCCAGCGCGATCTGGCGCAGGGTCTTGGCGGGTTTTTGCGCGGGGTCTTCGAACACGCCCGTGCCTTCGTCCATGCGCACGAACCACTGCGGCGCGGCGCGGTAGATCACAGGCGTCTTGTGGCGCCAGCAGTGCGGGTAGCTGTGGGTGATCTTTTGCGTGGCCATGAGTCGGTCACTCTGGGCCAGCACTTCGAGCACGCGCGGCACAGCTTTCCAGATGTGCAGGCCGCCAAACAGCGGCAGCTCGTCGGTGTAGACGCCGTTGCCCTGCACCGGATTCAGGATGTCGTTGTAGGCCAGACCGTGCGCCACACAGCTGTTGAAGTCGTCCACGCCGTAGGCGGGCGCCGAGTGCACGAGGCCGGTGCCGTCGGTATCGCTCACGTAGTCGGCAAGGTACAGGGGTGATAGGCGCTTGTAGCTGTAGGGGCCGGTGGCGTTGTCGACGTCGTAGAGCGGGTGGCGGAACACCAGGCCGCGCAGGGCTTCGCCCTTGGCAGTGGCGATCACGTTGCCTTCGAGCTTGAAGCGTTCCAGGCATTTGTCGACCAGGCTGGCGGCCAGCATGTAGACGCCACGCGGGGTGTCGACCAGGGCGTAGTCCAGCTCGGGGTGGGCGTTGAGCGCCTGGTTGGCGGGAATCGTCCAGGCGGTGGTGGTCCAGATGACGGTGAAGGCTTTCTTGTTGCCGTCGCCCGGCAGTTGCGAAAGACCGAAAGCCTTGGCCAGGGCCTCCGCGTCGTTGGCTTCAAACGCCACATCCAGCGTGTCGCTTTGCTTGTCCTGGTATTCGATCTCGAATTCGGCGAGGCTGGAGCCGCAGTCGAAGCACCAGTACACGGGTTTCAGGCCGCGGTAGACAAAGCCACGCTCGATCACCTGCTTGAAGGCGCGGATTTCACCGGCCTCGTTGGCAAAGTCCATGGTGCGGTAGGGCCGCTCCCAGTCGCCCAGCACACCCAGGCGCTTGAAGTCTTCGCGCTGCTGGTCGATCTGCTCGGTGGCAAAGGCGCGGCTCTTGGCCTGCATGTCGTCTCTGGAGAGGTTGCGGCCGTGCAGCTTTTCGATGGCGTTTTCGATCGGCAGGCCGTGGCAGTCCCAGCCGGGGATGTACTGCGCGTCAAAACCGGCCAGCTGGCGGCTTTTGACGATCATGTCCTTGAGCACCTTGTTGAGAGCGTGGCCGATGTGCAGCTTGCCGTTGGCATACGGCGGGCCGTCGTGCAGCACGAACAGGGGCTGACCGGCGCGGGCATCGCGCAGCTTTTTGTAGAGCCCCTCCTTGTTCCATTCCTGCACCCAGGCCGGTTCGCGCTTGGGCAGGTCACCGCGCATCGGGAAGGGCGTGTCCGGCAGGTTCAGGGTGGCGCGGTAATCCGCAGTGTGTGCGGCGGCGGTTGCGGGGGATTTTTCAGACATGGTGCGGTGCGACAAAGGCGCGAAGGGGCTTCGACAGGCTCAGCCCGAACGGGCTGGGTGTTCGGCTGACGGGAAGAGGGGCCGCTGGACCGTTCGCCCTGAGCCTGTCGAAGGGCGGCAAACGGCGGGCCGGAGCTTCAAATTCGGTCGCGGGTGGTCTGACGGTGGGTCTCGCCATGGCGCGAGGCAAACCAGGAGCGAGCATCGTCACAGTCCTTGGCAATGCCCTTTGTCAGGGCATCCAGACCGTCGTATTTGAGCTCGTCATGGAGTTTGTGCAGCAGATCCACGCGGATGATTTTACCGTAGCCCCCCTCGCCCCCCAAGGCGGCAGGCCAGTCCAGTACATGGGTCTCCAGCAGCACCCGCCCGCCATTCACATCGCCCGGGTCCAGCGAGGGGCGGATGCCCAGGTTGGCGACGCCGGGCAGGGGCTCGGGCGTGAGGCCATGCACCTCGACCACAAAAATGCCGCTGGCCGCCGGTTTCCAGTGCGAAAAGCGCAGGTTCAGGGTGCGAAAGCCATCGCCAGCCCCCTCTTGCGTGGCCCCCAGTTCACGGCCGAGCTTGCGCCCATGCACCACATGGCCGCTGATGCTGTAGGGTCGACCCAGCAGGGCAGCCACATCCTGCATGCGGGCGTCACCCAGCGCCTGCCGCACGGCCGAGCTGGACACGCGAAGGCCATGGACTTCGTAGCTGTTCATGCGCGCCACATCAAAACCGAGTGTTTGGCCGGCCTCGTCGAGCATGGCGTAGTCGCCTGATCGTTTGGCACCAAAGCGGAAATCGTCGCCCACCAGCACATAGCGCACGCCCAGGCCCTTGACCAGCACCTCTTCAATGAAGGCCTGTGGTGGCTGGCTGGCGAGGCGGGCGTCAAAGGGCAGCACCACCACCTGGTCGACGCCGCAGCGCTCGAGTTCGAGCAGCTTGTCGCGCAGGGTGGCGATGCGGGCCGGGGCCAGTTCGGGCTTGTTCAGCGCTTTGGCGAAGTAGTCGCGCGGGTGAGGCTCGAAGGTCATGACGCAGCTGGGCACGCCCCGGTGCGCGGCTTCGTTGCGCAACAAGGCGAGCATGGCCTGGTGCCCCCGGTGCACGCCATCGAAATTGCCGATGGTCAGGGCGCAGGCGGGGGCCAGATCGGGGTGGTGGAAACCGCGGAAAACCTTCATCCGGTGTGTCAACAAACTGAGAAATTTAACGGTTATATTGTGACCGAGCCCAGAAGACAGGCGCTCGCCGCCTGCCAACTCTGCGACTCACGAATTCGTGTCAGTGGTTTTCGACTGTTGATTGGAGGCGTGTGTGAAGGTTCTCAAGCTGTCGGCGCAAGGGCTGCCCCAGTCCTGGATTTCTCTGGAAGAGGCGGTGCTGCACTACGCGGCCGATGAGGTGCGCTGGGAAATGGGCCAGCAGGTGGCCGTCTTCCGGGGTGGCCACAACGCCATCACCGGCGAGCAGTCCGTCATCACCGTCAACAGCATCATCGGCACCAAGGGCGTGCCCAACATCAATCCTTTCGACCTGCGCCCGAGCCTGACCAACGCCAAGCTGTTTGCGCGCGACCGCAACGTCTGCGCCTACTGCGGCGACCATTTCCACGAAACCGAACTCACGCGCGAGCACATCGTGCCCTTTGCCCAGAAAGGGCAGGACCACTGGATGAACGTGGTCACCGCCTGCAAGTCCTGCAACCACCGCAAGAGCGACCGCACGCCCGAGCAGGCCCACATGCCCTTGCTCTATACGCCTTATGTCCCCAGCCTCTGGGAAGACTTCATCCTGCGCAACCGCCGCATCCTGGCCGACCAGATGGAGTTCCTGATGGCGCATGTGCCGCGCACCTCGCGCCTGCTGATGTAAGCCCCTCTTGCCGCGCCGCTTGTGCAGGCGCATCATGTTCCCCACAACACAGGCTGCGCCCACGCAGGCGGCGGCGATCAGGGGGACACATGAACCAGTTTGCTCCATGGGCCTTGCGCCCCAACCATGGCCTGTTCACACGCAGGCGCAGTCTGCAGTGGTTGGCCGCCTTCCCTTTCCTTCCCAAGGCACAAGCGGCGCCATCGGGCGTGCAGCTGGCTTCGGATTGGCCGCCAGACCGTTCGCCGCAAGGCTTTCTGGTCAGCGAGAAATTCGATGGCGTGCGCGCCGTCTGGGACGGGCAGCGCCTGCGCTTTCGCAGTGGACGCGATATAGCGGCACCCGACTGGTTCGTGCGGGCCTTGCCCGATCACCCGCTCGATGGCGAGCTGTGGTTGGGCCATGGCCAGTTTGACCGTCTCTCGGGCGTGGTGCGCCAGCAGCGACCGGACGACGCCGGGTGGCGGGCTCTGCGGTATCTGGTGTTCGATGCGCCGTCGCAAGCCGGGACGTTTGAAGCGCGCTGGCACGCTTTGCAGTCGGTGATCGAGGGGGTGAATCGGCCTTGGTTGCAGCGGGTGGCGCAATCCTGGGTGGACGACAGGGCCGCCTTGCAGCAACGTCTGCAGGCGGTGGTCAGTGCAGGAGGCGAGGGGCTGGTGATGCACCGGGCCGATGCGCTTTGGCGCTCGGGCCGCAGCGACGCACTGTTCAAGTTCAAGCCCGAGCCGGACGATGAAGCGCAGGTGGTGGGCTACCTGCCCGGCAAAGGCCGCCATGCCGGCATGACCGGTGCCCTGCAGGTGCGGACAGCGGATGGTCAGCAATTTGCCTTGGGCTCGGGCTTGAGCGATGCGCAAAGGCGCAACCCGCCCGAGCTGGGCAGCTGGGTCACTTACCGTTACCGCGACCGCACGCCCAAAGGCGTGCCCCGCTTTGCGACCTTCGTCAGAGCCAGAGCACCTGAATGACCCGTAGCCTGGCAGGGGAGCCGGTTGGGGGTGACGATTTCTGCGTATCCCGCAGCATGAGGAGCCCGCAATCGGCTCCCCTGCCAGGCTGCTTGTGCAGAAGCAACAGGCAACGATCAGGCGAAAACGCCCGCTGTGTCCTGCATCCTGTTCGACACTTCGCCCAGGTGGTGCAGCGTGTCGCCAAAGGTCATTTCCAGCTGCGTGAGCTTCTTGAAGTAGTGGCTGACGATGTACTCGTCGGTCACGCCGATGCCGCCGTGCAACTGCACTGCAGACTGGCCCACAAAACGCAGCGCATGGCCCAGTTGCACACGGGCGCGGGCAATGGCCTGGCGCCGCTCATCGGCCGGGGTCTTGAGTTTGAGGCTGGCGTAGTAGCTCATCGAGCGG
>CAXRGK010000050.1:0-2917 GCA_964230145.1 Burkholderiaceae bacterium
CCCGGCATACACATTGCCATGCCAGGCCTGGGCGCGTTCATGGGCCACGGGCAAATGGTGTTTGATGGCATGGTCGGCCAGCGTGCGCAGGGCATCCATCTGGTTGCGGGCGGCAAAGTGCTCGAGGTGGCCGAACCTCAGAAAACTGGGCGCCACACGCGTCACGACAGCGGCGGTTTCCATCTCCTCGCGCATGACCGGTTGGGGCGAGGCCACCAGACACAGCGCCCGCGTGGTCGGGATGCCCAGGCCGTGCATGGCCTCGCTGCAGAGGTACTCGCGGATCGACGAGCGCAGCACGGCGCGGCCATCGCCCATGCGCGAATACGGCGTGCGGCCGGCGCCCTTGAGCTGGATCTCCTGTGGTCCCTGATCCGAGCTGGCTTCGCCCAGCCACAGCGCCCGGCCATCGCCGAGCTGGCCGGCCCAGACGCCGAACTGGTGGCCGCTGTAGACGGTGGCCAGCGGGACGCTGCCGGGCAACAGGGCATTGCCCGCCCAAAGGGCCGGATCGTCGAGCAGATCCAATGGCCAGCCCATCGACTGCAGCAGCTTGGTGTTGCGCGAGGCCCAGACAGGGGCACCCATGGGTGTCGGGTGCAGTCGGGTGTAGAAGTCCGGTCCGAGCTGCACCAGTCGGTTTGTCCAATTCAGGGGAGTGCCAGCGGGCGAAGTCATGGCCTGATTGTGGGCTTGCTGGAAAGCATTCGGGTTTTCTAGGGGTTTGTCTGGTGACTTCAAAAAAGCACGGTCGTGCAGAATGCCAGGTTTCAGCAGTATCCCGGAGAACAACATGCTTGGACAAATGCAGCAGCAACCTTTGCTGATTTCCTCTTTGATCGACTTTGCCGAGCGCCACCATGGCGACGGTGAAGTGGTGTCTCGCCGTGTCGAGGGTGACATCCACCGTTACACCTGGGCGGACGTGGCCCGTCGCGCCCGTCAGGTGGCCAACGCGCTCGATGGCATGAAGCTGGGCATGAGCGACCGCGTGGCCACGCTGGCCTGGAACGGCTACCGCCATCTGGAGCTGTATTTCGGCGTCAGCGGCTCTGGCCGCGTGCTGCACACCATCAACCCGCGTCTGCACCCCGAGCAGATCGCCTGGATCGCCAACCATGCCGAAGACCAGGTGCTGTGCTTTGACATGACATTCCTGCCCCTGATCCAGGCGGTGCATGCCAAATGCAGCACCGTCAAGCAGTGGATCGCCCTGTGCGACGCCGACAAGCTGCCCGCTGACAGCGGCATTCCGGGATTGATCAGCTATGAAGCCTGGATCGGTGGCCAGAAAGACAGCTACACCTGGCCCGTGTTCGACGAAAACAGTGCGTCGAGCATGTGCTACACCAGCGGCACCACCGGCAACCCCAAGGCGGCGCTCTACAGCCACCGCTCCACCATCCTGCACGCCTATGCCGCCGCCATGCCCGATGTGATGTGCGTGTCCGCGCGTGACGCCATCCTGCCTGTGGTGCCGATGTTCCACGTCAATGCCTGGGGCATTCCCTACAGTGCGGCGATGACCGGTGCCAAGCTGGTGTTCCCCGGCCCGGCGCTGGATGGGAAATCGGTGTACGAGCTGATCGAAGCCGAAGGCGTGACCTTTGCCGCGGGCGTGCCCACCGTCTGGCAAATGCTGTTGGGCCACATGAAGCCGGCCGGCCTGAAGTTCAGTACGCTGCAGCGCACGGTGATCGGTGGTTCGGCGTGTCCGCCGGCCATGATCGATGCGTTCCGCGAAGACTACGGCGTGGACGTGCTGCACGCCTGGGGCATGACCGAGCTGAGCCCGCTGGGCACGCTGTGCACGCTCAAGAACAAGCACAACAAGCTGTCGGCTGATGAGCAGATGAAGCTGCGCCTCAAGCAGGGCCGTTGCATCTACGGCATCGACATGAAGATCGTCGACAGTGAAGGCAAGGCGCTGCCGCACGATGGCAAGAGCGCCGGTGACCTGCTGGTCAAAGGCCCCTGGGTGATCGCCAGCTACTTCAAGCAGGAAGGCGGCAGCCCTCTGGTGGACGGCTGGTTCCCCACCGGTGACGTGGCCACCATCGATGCCGACGGCTTCATGCAGATCACCGACCGCAGCAAGGACGTGATCAAGTCCGGTGGCGAGTGGATCAGCTCGATCGACATCGAAAACATCGCCATGGCCCACCCGGCCGTGGCCATGGCCGCCTGCATCGGTATCCGTCATCCCAAGTGGGATGAGCGCCCGATCGTGTGTGTGGTCAAGAAGCCGGGGGCTGAAGTCACGCGTGACCAGCTGATCGCCTTTTATGAGGGCAAGACCGCAAAGTGGCAGATCCCGGACGATGTGGTGTTCGTCGATGCGATCCCCTTGGGCGCCACGGGCAAGATGCTCAAGACCAAGCTTCGTGAGCAATTGGTGGACTACAAATTGCCCGGACTTTGAAGGGGAATTGCGCGTGCTCAATGCCCACTTGACATGCGTCAGTCGCGCGCGCGATAGAGCCTTCGGGCAAACCCCGAGCCCGTTCAAATTGAAAGAAGTTACGCTGACATTGTTCTGATTCAACCAAGCAGGAGACAACGCATGAAGAACGCTTTTCGGATGATCGCCGTCGCCGCACTGGCTGTATGCGCCACGGGTGCGTACGCGCAAAAGGGTGAAACAGTCAAGATCGCCTGGATCGATCCACTCTCGGGTCTTATGGCGCCGGTGGGCAGCAACCAGCTCAAGAGCTTCCAGTTCTTTGCCGAAAAGTTCAGCGGCGCCAACAACCCCGCCGGCGTCAAGTTCGAGGTGATCGGCCTGGACAACAAGCTCAGCCCGGCTGAAAGCCTGAACGCACTCAAGGCCGCGATGGATCAGGGCGTGCGCTACATCACCCAGGGCAACGGTTCTTCAGTGGCTGGCGCACTGATCGATGCGGTCAACAAGCACAAC
>CAXRGK010000051.1:0-11381 GCA_964230145.1 Burkholderiaceae bacterium
GCCAAATACGCCAGCATCTGGACTGCGCAGGGCTCTCCCCTGCTGCTGCACACCCAAGCCCAGGCCGAAGGCCTGCAGCAAGCCCTGACCGCGCGTGGTCACCATGTGGTGGTCCGCCACGCCATGCGCTACGGCCAACCCGGCATTGACGCGCAACTCGACACCCTCAAGACCGAGGGGACCACCCGCGTGCTGGTCGTGCCCGCCTACCCGCAGTACAGCGGCACCACCACTGCCAGCGTGTTCGACGCCTTCTACCGCTGGAGCCTGAAGGTCCGCAATCTGCCCGAGCTTCGCTTCGTCAACCATTACCACGACGACCCGGGCTACATCGCCGCACTGGCCGCCCGGGTGCGTGCGCACTGGCAAGCCCACGGCCAGGGCGAGGTGCTGGTCATGAGCTTTCACGGCGTGCCCGAGCGCACGTTGCACCTGGGCGACCCCTACCACTGCGAATGCATGAAGACCGGCCGCCTGCTGGCCGAGGCCCTGGACCTGCCGCGCGAGAAAGTGCGCATCACCTTTCAGTCGCGTTTTGGCAAGGCCAAATGGCTGGAGCCCTACACCGAGCCCACGCTGATCGCGCTGGCGCAGCAAGGCATCCAAAAGGTCGATGTGGTCTGCCCCGGCTTCACGGGCGACTGTCTGGAAACGCTTGAAGAGATCCAGCAGGAAGCCCGCGAAGCCTTTGTGCACGCGGGCGGGCAGGACTTCCAGTACATCCCCTGCCTGAACGACAGCCCGGAGTGGATCAGCGCGCTGGCTGATCTGGCTGAGCGGCATCTGCAGGGCTGGGACACTTCAGCACCCAATGCGGCAGCTGCCCAGGCCAGTCGCGAACGGGCGCTGGCGGCGGGGGCTGTGCGCTGAAGCAGCGGGTCAGACCGATTCAATGAAACCGGTCACCCAGTCCAGCTGCTCAGGCACATTGAGCGCCGGCGCGTGGCCGCAGCCCGGCACTTCAATGGTCTGCAGCAAGCCCCGCGCACCGGGGCCGCGCTCGCGCATGCGGGGCACGGTGTCCTGCAGCACCAGGTCGGACTCGGCGCCACGCAGCAGCAGCACCGGCACCTCGATGGCCTCGTAATGGTCCCAGATCAGGTAGTCGTCGGGGTGCACGATGAACTGGCGCACCATCGCCGGGTCGTAATGCGGTGTCACGCGGCCATCGGGCAGGCGACGCGTGGAGGTTTCGGCCAGGCGGCGCCATTGTGCATCGCTGAGCCAGCCGTAGGGCTTGTAGACCTGGCGGAAAAACGCCTCCAGTTCGGTCACGGTCTCAAAGGCCGGCGGCTGGCCGGCGTAGGCGCGGATGCGCTCGATGGCCGCCTGCGCCAGCTCGGGCGCATTGTCGTTGAGCACCAGGCTACGGATGCGGCCCTTGAGGGTGGGCTCGGCCAGCCCGCCTGCACACAGGGTGCCGATCGCGCCGCCCATGGAGGTCCCCACCCAATGCACCGTTTGCAGGTCCAGGCCGTCAAGGAGTTCGCGAGCGAGCCGGGCGTAAAAACGCAGGCAGTATTCCTCGTCAGGCTGGCGGCTCCATTGCGACAGGCCCCTGCCCACGGTGTCCGGACAGATCACGCGCCAGCCACGTCCGCTCAGGTGCGCGGCCAGCTCGTCCATGTCGCGTCCGGTGCGCGCCAGGCCGTGCCAGGCGATCACCGTGCCTTTGTCCGCACGGCCCCAGTCGGTGTAGTGGATTTCCAGATCCGCACAGCGGATGTAATTCGATGTGAAGCCCATCATGCCCTCCCGGATTTCAGGGCACGCAGCGCAGCGCCCAGCCGCAGGCGCCCCACCACCCCGGTCGGGAAGTGGTAGACCGACAGCACGAACAGCAGGCCCAGCCACAGCAGCCAGCGGTCAGGCGACAACAATGCGGCCAGCCAGGGCAGCCCGGATGCCGCTTCGCTGCCCAGGCGCAGCAGGTCCTGCAGGTAGCTTTGCGCCACCACAAACAGCACCGAGCCGATGGCCGCGCCGTACAGGGTGCCCATGCCACCAATCACCACGATCAGCAGCACGTCCATCATGATCTCGAAACTCAGCGAGGTGTCTGGCCCGTTGTAGCGCAGCCAGAGCGCCAGCATGGCGCCTGCCACACAGGCAAACAAGGCAGAGAGCACGCTCGACAGCGTTCGGTACACCACGACCCGGTAACCGATGGCCTCGGCACGGAACTCGTTTTCGCGGATCGCCTGCAGGACGCGGCCAAAGGGCGAATTGACGATGCGCAGCAAGGCCAGCAGCAACCCCAGGGCCGCCACAAACAGCAGGTAATACGTCAGCAGGCGGCCGTCCAGCGACACGCCCAAGAACGGCTCGTCAGCAAACTCGGTGCTGGGCAAGAGCAGCGCCGGCAGCTTGAAGCTCAGGCCATCCTCGCCGCCGGTGAAGTCCGACAGCTGCGAAGCCAGGGTCTGGAAGGCCGCCGCGACGGCCAGCGTGATCATGGCGAAAAAGATCGCCCGCACCCGCAGCGAGAACAGGCCAATGACCAGCGACAGCAGCAGGCTCAGGGCCAGCGACAGGGCAAAGCCCAAACCGATGGCGCCCCAGGTCGGCCCCCAGGTGTTGGCGGCAATCGCGATGCCGTAGGCCCCGATGCCAAAGAACATGGTGTGCGCGAAGCTCACGATGCCGGTGTAGCCCAGCAGCAAGTCGAAGCTGGCCACCAGCACGATGAAGACCAGCACCTTGGCCGCCACACCCAGCGCCTTCACCCCCGGGAACAGGAAGGGGGCAAACGCCAGGCCCACAAGCACCGCCAGCAGCATGAGCGTCAGCGTCCGGCTGGCCGGGCGGTCGTTGGAGAGGAGTCGATTCAGCACGTCGGTTTCCTTCAGCGGTTGACCACCGGGTACACGCCCTGCGGACGCCACAGCAGCACGGCCGCCATCAGCGCGATGTTGGAAAACAGCGCCAGTTTGGGTGCCAGAAAGCCGGTGTAATTGGCCATCAGGCCCACCAGCAGCGCCCCGATCAGGGCGCCCCCGGTCGAACCCAGACCACCGATGATGATGACGATGAAGATCAGCACATTGACCTGCGCGCCGATCTGCGGCGTCACGTTCTGCTGGTACAGGCCCCACATCACGCCGCCCAGACCGGCCAGCGCGCTGCCCGCCACGAACACGCCCACAAACAGGCGGCGAATGCGGTAGCCCAGCGACTCCACCATCTCGCGGTCCTGCACGCCGGCACGGATCAGCAAGCCGATCTTGGTGCGGCCGAGCACCCACATCTGGCCCGCAAAAATCGCCAGTCCCACCACCACCGCCAGCAGGCGGTACTTTTCAATCGCGGCCTCGCCCCACAGCACCGAGCCGCGCATGGCTTCGGGCAGCGGCAGCGCAATCTGCAGCGGACCCCAGACCACCTTGATCAGCTCTTCGCCAATGATCATGCCGCCCATGGTGATCAGGATCTGCTTGAGGTGCTGGCCGTACACCGGCCGCACGATGAACCGCTCAAAGGCCAGACCCACAGCGCCGGCCACCGCCATGGCCACGAGCATGGCCGGCAGCACTGCCGCCAGGTTCATCAGCCAGGAGGCCGAGCCGGTCCAGTCGCCCATGCTGCCCAGCATGGTGGTGGCCACAAAGGCGCCCAGCGCGATGAACAGGCCATGGCCGAAATTGAGCACGTCCATCAGGCCGAACACCAGCGTCAGGCCAGAAGCCATGATGAAGATGATGGTGCCCATGGCCAGACCCGCCACCGTCAGCGTCAGCCAGGTCGAGCCCGAACCCACCAGCGGCCAGGCCAGCAGCGCCAGCACCGGCACCAGCAGCAAGGGCCGCACATCAACGTCTTTGAAAATGTTCACAGTGCCAACCCCAGCAGCGATTGCTGCAACGCTTCGTCTTCGGCAAGTGCCTGCATGGCCCCTGCGTGCACCACGCGGCCGTTGTCCATCACGACCACGGTGTCGCCCAGCTGGCGCGCGAAATGGATGTTCTGCTCCACCAGCAGGATCGTCACGCCGCTGGCCTTGAGCTGCTGGAAGGCGTCGATCATGTTCTGGATGATGGCCGGGGCCAGGCCCTTGCTGGGCTCGTCTACGATGAGCAGGTCGCGCGGCTCCACGATGGCGCGCGAGACCGCCAGCATCTGCTTTTGTCCGCCCGAGAGCTTGCCCGCCGGGTGGTTCCAGAACTTCTGCACCGCCGGGAACAGGCCGAAGATCCACTGCAGGCGCTGCTCGTCCATCTGGCTGGCGGTGCGGGCGCTGCGCGCGGCCAGCAGCATGTTTTCCTTGACCGTGAGGTCGGCAAAGATGCCCATGTTCTCGGGCACGTAGGCGATATTCTTCTGCGCGATCTGTGGTGTGTGCAACGCGGTGATGTCCTCACCGCCAAACGTGATGCGCCCCTGCGAGGCCTGCCACAGGCCCATGATGGTGCGCAGCGTGGTCGTCTTGCCCGCGCCATTGCGCCCCAGCAGCAGGGTCAGCTGGCCACGCGGCACCACCAGATCCACGCCGTGCAGGATGTGGTAGGCCCCGATGTGCGTGTGCACGCCCTCGAGTGTCAGCAGGTTTGTGCTCATACCGGGTCCTTTGCTTTGCCCAGATAGGCTTCCTGCACCACCGGCGAGGCAATCACCTCGACGGGATCGCCATCGGCCACCAGCGTGCCGTTGTGCAGCACGATGATGCGGTCGGCCAGCTCGCGCACCACGTCCATCTTGTGCTCGACCAACAGGATGGTCTTGGACTTGTCTTTTTTCAGCTGGCGAATCAGGTCGAGGATCACGGGCGCCTCGTCGTGGCTCATGCCCGCCGTGGGTTCGTCGAACATGTAGACCGAAGGTTCAAGCGCCATCAGCAGTGCGACTTCGAGCTTGCGCTGGTCGCCATGCGGCAGGCTGGACACCGGTGCTTCGGCCTGGGACAACATCGACACCGAATGCAGGATCTCGGTGGCGCGCTGCGTCAGCGCCGCATGGTCGCTCCAGATGCTCCAGAGGTTCAGGCCGCGGCGGTGCCTGCCTTCACGGGTGGCCTGCACCGCCAGACGCACGTTCTCCAGCACACTCAGGTTAGGGAACAGGTTGGTGAGCTGGAACGCCCGGCCCAGCCCGGCGCGGGTGCGCTCTGACGCAGGCTGGCCCGACAGGTCGCGTCCATGAAGCGACACCCGGCCCTCGCTGGCCGGCAACTGGCCCGAGATCAGGTTGAAGTAAGTGGTCTTGCCGGCCCCGTTGGGGCCGACGATGGCGGTCAGTGTGCCGGGTTCAAAGCGGCAGCTGACCGCGTTCACCGCCACATGACCGCCAAACCGCACGGTCAGGTTCTGGGTTTCCAGCATGGGGGAAATCAACGCTGGTTGCGCACCGGTACCTTCATCTCGGAAGGCTTGATCTCGCGCACCAGCTCGGGCACGCCCCAGGCAAACGCCGGATCCACCTTGATCTTGAAATGGTACATGCTCTGCATGGCCTGGTGGTCTTCGGCGCGGAAGGTCATCTTGCCCTTGGGCGTGTCAAAGCTCATGCCTTCCATGGTGGCGATCAGCTTGTTGGTGTTGGTGTCGCCATTGGTCTTTTTCAATGCCGTCACCAGGGCCATGGCCGCCGAGAAACCACCGGCCGTGAAGAAATCCGGCGGGCTCTTGAACTGGGTGTAGTGCATGGACACCATGGCGTCGTTGACCGGGTTCTTGGGCATGCCGAAGTAGTAATAGGCCGCGCCTTCCATGCCGGGGAACTGCTTGTAGGCCACCATGGCCGGGAGGATGTTGCCGCCCGTGGCGATCTCGATGCCGTGGCGTTTGAGGTCCATGTCGGCGATCTTGAACGGGTTGCCACCCGCCCAGATGATGAAGATGATCTTGCGGCCCGGCAGGGCTTTGAGCTTGTCGATCATGCGCTGGCCACCCGCGGTGAAATCGGTGGTGGCCGGCGGCAGATACTCTTCATGTACCAGCTTGGCTTTGTGCAGGGCTTCCTTGAAAGCCTTGACGCCGTCGCGGCCAAAAGCCGAGTCCTGTGCCATGGTGACGATGCTGGTGCCTTCCTTGTCCACAGCCACGGCGTTGGCAATGGCGTCCTGGCTGCTGTTGCGGCCAGTGCGGAAGATGTACTTGTTCCACTTCTCACCGGTGATCGAGTCGGCCACGGCGGGCTCAACCAGCAGGATTTTCTTGTACTCCTCGGCCACGGGCAGCATCGCCAGCGCCACGGGCGAGGCGGTCGGGCCCACCGCGATGTCCACCTTGTCGTCACCGTAGGCAGCCGCCAGCAGGTTCTTGCCCAGGTCAGGCTTGCCCTGGTCGTCCTTTTCGATCACCACGATCTTGCGGCCACCCACCTGCATGGAGCCCTCGGTCGCGTAGTTCAGGCCCATCATCAAACCGACCTGGGTCTGCTTGCCATAGGCCTCCAGCGGACCGGTCTTGCTGTAGATGTGGGCGATCTTGATGTCCTTGCCTTGGGCAAAAGCCAGCGGGGCGGCCAGACAGGCCAGTGCGGCCAGAGTCAATGCATTGCGACGGATCATGGGGTTCTCCTTGAGTGGGTGCAAGGCATTGTGCATAAGCCGTGCCAGACCAACCACCAAACAACAAACCCTTGTCGTTGTTGAAGAAAACGGTTTTGGGGTGCACGCCCCCCTCTCCTACTGGATGAAAACCAGACAAAAATGTCTTTAATTCAGACATTTGTCTTTGTTTAAGACAAATTCAGGGCAGGCTTGCGTAAAGTTTCGCACGTGAAATGCCCAGCAGGCGTGCGGTGGCCAGTTTGTTGCCCCCGGTCCTCTGCAGCGCCTTGGCGATCGCTTGGCGCTCCAGTTCGGCCACCTGCACCTTGAGCGGACGCAAGTCGGTCTCAGCCTGCAACTTCGGCTCGTGGGGCTGCGCCGGTGGCGTGCGGGTCTGCGCCACCAACGGCAGACCTGCGTCCTGCAAGACCTGCCCGGCCAGCGCTGCGTCGATGCGGCCAGTCTCGCTGCGCATCATGGCCTGCTCCAGCACATTGCGCAGTTCCCGCACATTGCCCCGCCAGGGCTGCGCCACCAGCAGGCGCAGCGCTGCGTCCTCGATCTCGGGCTGTACAACGCCGTTGCGCAGCGCCAGTTCTTCAGCCAAGACTTCGATCAGGGCGGGGATGTCGCTGGCACGCTCGCGCAGCGCAGGCACCCGAACGGGCAAGGCGCTCAGGCGGTAATACAGGTCTTCGCGAAAAGCGCCGCTGCGCACCAGCGCCAGCAAGTCACGGGAGGTGGCCGCCACGATGCGTACATCTACCGGGATCAGGCGGTTCGAGCCCAGCGGTTCGATTTCGCTCTCCTGCAAAGCCCGCAGCAGCTTGGCTTGCAGGCTCAGGGGCATGTCACCGATTTCGTCCAGAAACAGCGTGCCGCCGTCGGCCAGTCTGAACTTGCCATCGCGCGCCTTGCGGTCGGCGCCGGTGTAGGCACCCGGCATCACACCGAAGAACTCGGCCTCCATCAGGGTATCGGGTACCGCGGCGATGTTGACACTGACAAAAGGTCCGGACGCGCGTCGGGAAGCGGTATGGATGGCATGGGCCAGCAGCTCCTTGCCGGTGCCTGTTTCGCCCAGCAGCAAGACCGGACTGGCCGACTGGGCCAGACGACGCGCCTGCCGCTTGACCTCGGTGGCCGGGGCACTGGTCCCGATGAAACTGGCCAAACTGTGCTTGGCACGCCACAGGCCACCACCGTTGCGTTGTTGCACGGCCAGCGCCTGGCGGGCATCGTCAAGTTCGCGCTGCAGCAGCGCGAACTTGGCCAGCAAGGGCTGCAGATTGGCCTGGTGCTGCTCGAACAACACCACCCCCAGCGCGCCAATCACCTGCCCCAAGGCGTCACGCAAGGGAAAGCGACTGACAATGAAGGTGCCCGCCTTGTTCACCAGCAGATCGATCAGAATGGGCTTGCCGGTTTCCAGCACCTGGTGCATCTGGGTGTTCTCCACCACCGACGACACCGGTTGACCCACGAAATCCTCCTCGCGTGCAAAGCCGAGCGCCGGCAAAAAGCGCCTGTACTGGTCGTTGATCCAGACCACACGCCCCGAGCGGTCCACCAGCAGCATGCCTTCACTGGCATGCGCAAACACATCAAAGAGGGAACGCGCCGCAAGCGCCAGAATGCTCTGGGCATCGGTGGGCAATACGTGGGAAGGCTGGGCCGGATCGTTCATGGTCGTCCGCCATCTTAGGGCACGCGGCAACCCGCTGCCCCCCGAGCCTCGCCCATATTCAATGCGAAGCGGTGTGGCTCACGCGCGAACGGCTGACGTCATAGCCAAACCATTTTTCGGAAATCCGGCTCAGCGAGCCATCCTTGAGCATCGACTGCAATGTCTGAGAGAGTTTTTCCTGCATCTCGCGGTCGCCTTTGCGCACCCCCAGACCCACCGTCATCGGCGCAGCAAAGGGCGCGGCCACCTTCAGTGGCAAGCGCAGGGCGCGGATGTGGTAGTCCGCGATCAGGTTCTCTTCCAGCACCAAGTCAAGCCGTTGGTGAGAGAGATCGTGCAAGGCGTTCTCAATGTGTTCATAGGCCTTGACGGTCTTGCCCAACACGGCCCGCGCCTGCTCTTCCACCCCCGTGCCAGCCAATACCCCCAGCCGCTTGCCCAGCAGGTCTTCCAGACTCAGAAAATCGCGGTCATCGTCCTCGTGTTGGACAGCTGACAACTGGATGGAAGCGTATGCCGGCCGGACAAAATCGAAGCGGCGCCGGTTCTCAGGCGTGGTCAACAGCTGGTTGCCCAACCAGGCGATCTCGCCACTTTTCACCCGCTGCGCAAGGCCCTCCAGTGAATCGAGCACCGGATCCATGCGAAGCTGCAGGAGTTCACACACCCGGCTCGCCACATCGAAATCGAAGCCCAGGGGTCGGCCGTTCGCATCACGGTAGCTGAATGGCTTGTAATGCCGCAAGAATCCGACTTTGACGGCCGCAGGCCCTTCAGCAGCCATGGCCTTGTCGCCCAGCGCCATGGAAAACAACAGCAAGAGACTGTCACGACGCGTCAGCTCTGCCGACTGAGTACAGCTGTTCAACTCAGTCATGAAAGGAACCTTCGAAACAGTGTCGCAGCTCGTGCCCAAGGTAGTTGTAGCCGGTTTGCAAAGGGGTAACGATCGTGCACTCCTTGCGACGGACATTCCAGAAAGCACAGGCCATGGGTTTGGAAGTGGGCGTGACAGGGATACCCGTGATGCGCGCGCAATAGTCGTGTCCATCTTCACGCGGCAGGAATTTCACACGCGGCTCGTCAATCGTGCGCTGCTCTTTTTTCATGGGGGAAAACCGCACCTGATCCACCTTGGGTGGTATGAGCCCCCCTGTCCCCACGCATCCTTGCAACACACATGCCAACAGCCACCATGACAATTTTCGCCAGACACTCCACCATGAACAGTCGCGGCTCATGATCATTTGGCTTTGAGGCAATGCAAGAACAAATGCCCCAGCTGCGAATGCGTGGTCGAAGCTGTGGTCACGATGGTGCACCGGGCAGGATTGAGTTGCCAGTAAACACAACCCTCGGGCCGCTGGGCATGCCCATCCTTGGCAGGCACCGTTGCACAAAACCGCTCGGCATCGGACTGGATCAGCCAGCTCACCACTGGTGCTGACTGAACGCGTTGCGTACCGGGGCTCACATCAATCAGAGCGAAATCCAGCAAGGGATCGGCAGCCACCAACAACGGCAGGCCCAACACCAGCCCTCCGGCACAGACACGGCCATGGCGCCCCCATGTCCTGACAGACATGGACTGCCCGGGGGGCAGAGCTAGAGGATTGAGAAGCCAGCGCATGCAACAAAAAGTCAGAAGAATGGTTTCATTCTAGCCTTGAGTCGCCCTGAAAGCACGTCCTGGTTGGCAAACTCCACGTACCCATCTGCGACGCCCGCCTCAAGCCCCCCCGCTGAGTCCGGGCATCGCCTCCGATTCACTCCACTCGACTGACCCGTGTCGGCTTGAAGCCCAGATCCGCCAGCTTGCCCTTTTTGGCGCGAGCAGCCTTGGCATTGTTGAGGCTGCGGATTTCCAGCGTTTCCTCGCGCGCCTTGCCACCGCGGCCGATGCCTTCGATCTTCACGCTGCGCGTGTAGGCTGCGGCACCCGCCAGCTGGTCCTTGGCTTCCAGGTCGATCAGCATCAGGCCGCGGCCGCCCTTTTCCATCAGCTTGAGTTCGCTGATGTCGAAGGTCAGGATGCGGCCACCCGTGCTGGCGCAAGCGACGCTGGTGGCTGCAGGCAGCGCGGGCTTGTCGGCGCTGACCGTCGCGCTGGAGCCGCTGACATGCGAGGGTGCACACACGGTTTCGCCCTCGCCCAGGCTGATGAAGCTCTTGCCGCCCTTGTTGCGCGAGACCAGGCCTTCGACCGTGGCCAGGAAGCCGTAGCCACCCGAGCCCGACAACAGCAGCGTGGCGCTGATGGGACCGGCAAAGTAATGCGCGGGCTGGGTGCCGGATTCAAGCTCAATCAGCGTGGTGATGGGCTGACCGTCACCGCGCGCGCCGGGCAGCGCCGCCACCGGCACGCTGTACACGCGCCCGTTGGTCCCGAAGATGATGAGCTGGTCCACCGTGCGGCATTCAAAGGTGCCATACAGGCCGTCGCCCGCCTTGAAGGCGAAGCTGGTCGCATCATGGCCATGGCCCTGGCGCGCACGCACCCAGCCTTTTTCGCTGATGACCACGGTGACCGGCTCGTCCACCACCTTGACCTCGGCCACGGCTTTTTTCTCTTCCTGGATCAGGGTGCGGCGGGCATCGGCAAAGGTCTTGGCGTCCAGCTCGATCTCCTTGACCATCAGGCGGCGCAGCGCGGCGGGGCTGCCCAGAATCTCTTCGAGCTTGCCCTGCTCGCCACGCAGTTCGGACAGCTCCTGTTCGATCTTGATGGCTTCGAGCCGGGCCAGCTGGCGCAGGCGAATTTCACGACTATCTTCGGCCTGCCGGTCGCTGAGTTTGAAGCGCTCGATCAGCGCGGCCTTGGGCTCGTCGCTGCTCCTGATGATGTGGATCACCTCGTCGATGTTGAGCAGCACCAGCTGCCGGCCTTCGAGGATGTGGATGCGGTCGAGCACCTTGGCCAGGCGGTGCTGGCTGCGGCGGGTGATGGTGGTCTGGCGGAAGCTGATCCATTCGGTAAGGATCTGGCGCAGCGATTTCTGCACCGGCTTGCCGTCAATCCCCACCATGGTCAGGTTGATCGGCGCCGAGGTCTCCAGGCTGGTGTGCGCCAGCAGCGCGGTGATCAGCTCCTGCTGTTCGATCTTGCTGGTCTTGGGCTCGAACACCAGACGCACCGGCGCGTCCTTGCTCGACTCGTCACGCACCACATCCAGCACCGCCAGCACGCTGGCCTTGAGCAGCTGCTGG
>CAXRGK010000052.1:0-3073 GCA_964230145.1 Burkholderiaceae bacterium
GTGCTGGGGGGCGTGCTGACAATGGTGGTGTCCTCGGGCACGGTGCTGTCGTTGCTCACCCAGGCCATCATCTATGCGGTGTTCGCACTGGGTGTGGGCGTGCTGCTCAAACAAAACGGCATGGTCAGCTTCGGCCATGCACTGTTCTTTGGTGGCGCCAGCTATCTGGTGGGCATTGTGTTGCAGTTGCAACTCATGTCGGCTGAATTGGCGATCTTGGCCGCCTTGGCTGTCGTCACGCTGGCGGCCTTTCTGATTGGCCTGGTGATCGTTCGTGTGCCGGGCGTGGCCTTCGGCATGCTGACCCTGGCGATCGGCCAGATGTTCTTCCTCACGGCTTCGCGTGCCCGCGGCCTGACCGGTGGGGCCGATGGCATGAACATCGACTGGCCTTCGCGCCTGTTTGGCTTTCCGCTCTCGCAGATGCTCAAGCCCGCCAGCATGTTCCTGATTTGCTGGAGCACCCTCGTGGTGGTCATGTTCCTGCTGGCCTGGCTGATGCGCACCCGCTTTGGCGGCATCACCGAGGCCGTGCGTGACAACGAGGAACGCGCCCGTTTCATCGGCATCACCACGCTGTGGCCGCGCGCCGCCGTGTACGCGCTGTCGGCGCTGGTGACCTCGGTGGCCGGTGTGCTGTCTGCACTCAACACAGGCTTTGTCTCGCCCGAAAGCCTGCACTGGAGCCTGTCGGGTGTGGCGCTGATGATGGTCGTGGTGGGGGGCTTCAAGGCCTTGTGGGGTCCGGCGGCAGGCGCGGTGGTGTATTTCCTGTTCAAGGACATCCTGGGCGAACACGCCACGCACTGGATGACGATCTTCGGCGTGGCGCTGATCACGGTGATCGTGTTCTCGCCCACGGGTGTGGCTGGGCTCTTCGACCGCTGGGTGCTGGGCAAGAAACCCTCGGTCAAGGTCGGTGGTCATTGAACGCCACCTCACAGGAATGCGAACATGACAAATTACGTATTGCAGGCCGAAGACGTGGCCATCCACTATGGCGGGGTCAAGGCGGTTGACGGCGTGGCCCTGACACTCGAGAAGGGCCAGATCCGCGGCCTGATTGGTCCCAACGGTGCGGGCAAATCCACCGTGATCGACGCCATCACCGGGCGCCGGCGCCTGACGCGTGGCAAGGTCACGCTGCTTGGAGAGGACGTGAGTGCTCTGGGGGTGGTCGAGCGGCGCATGCGCGGCCTCTCGCGCAGCTTCCAGCGCACCAGCATCTTTGGCGAGATGACGGTGTACCGCCAGGTGGAGCTGGCCTCGCACAAGATGGGCGTGGCCGACAGCGCGGCCGATGCGCAGGCGGTGCTCACCGAGCTCGATCTGTGGCAACTCAAGGACAGCACCGCGCAGGATCTGGGCTACGGTGAACAGCGTCGCCTGGATCTGGCCCTTGCCCTGGTGGGGCGCCCCACGGTGCTGCTGCTCGATGAGCCCATGGCCGGCCTCTCGGTCAAGGAGTCGCTGGACCTGGCCCAGCACCTCAAGAAACTCACCTCGACCTGGGACGTGTCGGTGCTGCTGGTGGAGCACGACATGGACGTGGTGTTCGGCATCTCGGACGTGGTGACTGTGTTTGAACTGGGCCGTGTGATCGCCTCCGGCGTACCGGCCGATGTGCGCGCCAACCCGCGCGTGCGCGAGGCATATCTGGGGAGCGCAGCATGAGCGCACTGCTGAATCTGAAAAACGTGCACGCCTACTACGGCGCGGCGCACATCCTGCATGGGCTGGACCTGCATGTGAATGCTGGCGAGCGCGTGGCGCTGATCGGACGCAACGGTGTGGGCAAGACCACGGTGGTCAACACCATTTTGGGGCTGGCCAGCCTGCGCGAAGGGCATGTGCACTTTGGCAGCCAGGACCACACCAAGCTGCGCGCCTACATGGCAGCCCAGCACGGCATTGCGGTGGTGCCGCAAGGCCGGCGGATTGTGGCCAACCTCACGGTCGAAGAAAACCTGCTGCTCGGCGCTGCCGTGGGGCGCAAAGGGCCATGGACGGTGGCCGAGATCTACAAGCTGTTTCCCATCCTGCAGGAGCGTGCGCACACCCCAGGTACTGCGCTTTCCGGGGGACAGCAGCAGATGCTGGCGGTGGGCCGCGCCCTCATGGCCAACCCGTCGCTGATCCTGCTGGACGAGCCCACTGAAGGCTTGGCCCCGGTGATCGTGGACCAGCTGGCCGTGATCTTCAGCCGGGTCGCCGACCAGGGCACCGCCCTCTTGCTGATCGAACAGAACATGAGCCTGGTGGTGCGCGTGGCGCACCGCTATCTGGCCATGGCCAAAGGATCCGTCGTGGCGCAGGGCCAGGTCGTCAACTCCCGCGAGGGCTTGCATGACCTGGAAGCCCACGTGATGGTCTGAGTTTTTTAACCCGATGTCCGGACGGTTTCCGGCGATTCCAACAAGGAGACAAGCATGTTCAAGATGAAAACCATTCAGCGATCGCTCGCGGCTGCTGCTCTGATGGCTGCGCTGCCCATGGCCGCGCTGGCCCAGGGCAAGGAACCGGTCAAGGTTGGCCTGGTCTCGTCCAAATCCGGCGTGTTCGCACAGCAAGGTGAGGAAGTGATCCGTGCCGTCAAATTTGCGATTGATGAGGCCAATGCCAAGGGTGGCGTGGACGGTCGCAAGATCGAGGTCAAAGAGGCCGACGACGAGGGTACCCCTGACGCCGGCCGCCGCGAGGCCGAGAAGCTGGCCCGCGAAGGCTACAACCTGCTGATCGGTGCGATCCCCTCGTCCATTTCTCTGGCCATTGCCCAGAACCTGGACCGCTGGGACGCCGCCTATTTCGTGGTGGCCAGCAAGTCGGACAAACTCACAGGCGACACCTGCAAACCGCGCAGCTTCCGCACCAACCACTCGGATGCGATGGACATTGCGATGATCAACGCCTGGGCCAAGAACATCAAAGGCAACAAGTTTGCCGTGATCGCAGCCGACTACGTCTGGGGCCGTGACTCGGGCGAATCCTTCAAGAAAGCTGTCGAAGCCGCGGGCAAGAGCGTGCCGCTGTCTCTGTACGTGCCCATGGGAACCAAGGACTTCTCGCCCTACAT
>CAXRGK010000053.1:0-22409 GCA_964230145.1 Burkholderiaceae bacterium
CAGACTCGTCGGGCTGGCCCAGGTTGGCGGTGTAGGCGTAGGGCATGGCACCCTTTTTCTTCATCCACAGCAGGGCGGCAGACGTGTCCAGACCGCCCGAGAAAGCGATACCGACTTTTTGCCCTTTGGGCAGGTTTTGCAGGATGGTGGACATGGGATTAACCGAAGTGGCAGATGTAGTGGTAGGCCTCGGTCACGCGGATCTCGAAGCTGGAGTTGCCAGGCACGTTGAACTTTTCGCCAGCGCTGGATTTGACCCAGGCGTCGGTGCCGGCGAGCTTGTATTCGCAGGAACCAGCCACGCATTCCATGATTTCGGGGGCACCGGTGTTGAAGGTCAAGGTAGCAGGCAGCACCACGCCCACCGACAGCTTGGTGCCATCGGCTTTCGTCAGGCTGTGGCTGACGCACTTGCCGTCAAAGTAAACATTGGCTTTGGTGGTGACGGAAACGCCGTCGATTTTTTCGGTGGTCATGGTGTGGGGCATTCAGGCGCGGCCAGGCCGCAAAAAACAGGCAGGGGCCACAATGGCCCCTGCAATGGGTCAAACCGGGATTTTAGGCCAGCCAAAAGCCGGCGCCACAGCCAGACCCGTGGCTCAGCGCCAATGGCGGTGGCCGCCACCGTACCAGCCAAAGCCGAGGTGGATGCTGGTGTTGACCGGCCAGGGGCGGTAATAGGGGGCAGGGGCGTAGATCACTGGTGGCGGGGCGTACACCATGGAGGGCTGGGTATAGACCACAGCGGGTGGGCTGACCACCACCGCCGGTGCGGCCGCAGGGGGCTGGGCTGAGGCAGGCAGGCCTGCAGGTGCGATCTGCAGCGCAATCGTGGGGCCTGGATCCTGGGGGAGCTGTACGTTGTAGGTCTTGCCTGCGTATTCGTAGACCACGTTGTAGCCCACCAAGCGATTTTCCATGACCGTCTGTGTGGTGCAAGTGGTCACGGGCTGGCTGTTGGCGTTGCTTTCTGCCCGATCACCGACAATGGCACCGCCCATGGCGCCCAGCAGAGCGCCGGCACCTCGGCCATCGCCGAGGATGGTGCCGATGACAGCCCCGGTGACGGCCCCCGAGAGAGCGCCAGCGCCGCTGGTCGGGGCGTTGGTGTTGGCGGTCTGGGTGCAGCTTTGGCGCGGCATGGCCACCTGCTGATAGACAGCACTGCGCGAGAGCACCTGGCCAATGTCCTGGGCCTGGGCCAGGCCACAGGTGGCAAGCAGTGTGCAAGACAGGACAATGGTTTTCATGACGATTTCCCCTGGGGGCGTGGACCCACAAGTTTAGCGAGCGCTTGCCACAGCTGAAGGGTGTGGTGTGTAAAGAACGGTAAGTCCCGGCGGCTCAAGCCGGCCATTTTTCAGGCTGGTAGCCCACCGTGGTCGTGCCTGATGGCCAATCGATCACCGGACGCTTGATCACGCTCGCCTGCTGCAGCATCAGCGCACCCGCGCTGGCCGCATCGGTCACGGCGGACTGCGTGGCGGCGTCCAGCTGGCGCCAAGTGGTGCCTTTGCGGTTGAGCACCATTTCCCAGCCGCAGGCCTGCAACCAGTGCTTCAGGCGCGCTTCGGGCACGCCCTTTTTCTTGAAGTCATGAAAGTCGTAATCCAGCCCTTGTTCGCTGAGCCAGACGCGGGCCTTTTTGACGCTGTCGCAGTTGGGAATGCCGTAGACGATCGGTTTTTTCATAGGGGTTCGGGAAGGGAAAAGGGCGTTTGAGACAATCGCCCACCATGAAGACTTTACAAGACTGGCTGGATTTCTGTGAGCGCCTGCACCCGGTGACGATCGACATGGGGCTGGAGCGTCTGCGCGAGGTCGCCGATCGGCTGGCGTTGCGCTTTGCCTGTCCGGTGATCACGGTGGCTGGCACCAATGGCAAGGGCTCGACCTGCGCCATGCTTGAGGCCATTTTGTTGCAGGCAGGCTACCGCACGGGGGTCTACACCTCGCCGCATCTGGTGCATTTCGAGGAGCGTTGCCGCCTGTCCGGACAGGCGGTTTCGGCCGAGACGCTGGCCGAGGCTTTTGCCACCGTGGACGCCGCCCGCGGCACGGTGAGCCTGACCTATTTCGAGTTCAGCACTCTGGCCATCCTCTGGCTCATGAGCCGTGCGGATCTGGATGCGGTCATTCTGGAGGTGGGTTTGGGCGGCCGGCTGGATGCGGTCAACATCGTTGATACCGACTGCGCCGTGATCACCAGCATCGATCTGGACCACATGGCGATCCTGGGCAAGGACCGAGAGACCATCGGGCGCGAGAAGGCCGGCATCATGCGAGCGGGTCGTCCGGTGGTGGTGAGCGACCCCGTGCCGCCGCAAAGCGTGCTTGAGCACGCCGAAGCGATTGGGGCCGACCTGTGGCGCTTCGGGCGTGACTTCAATTTCTCGGGAGACAAGCAGCAGTGGTCCTGGGCTGGTCGGGGGCGTCGTTACAGCGGCATGGCCTACCCGGCGCTGCGCGGCGCCAATCAGCTGGTCAATGCCTCGGGCGTGTTGGCGGCGCTGGACGCGCTGCGTACCCGCATTCCGGTCACGGCGCAGGCCGTGCGCAATGGCCTGGCCATGGTGGAGCTGCCAGGACGCTTCCAGATCGTGCCGGGCCAGCCTGTGCTGGTGCTGGATGTGGCGCACAACCCGCATTCGGTGGCCGCGCTGGCCGAAAACCTGGACGCGATGGGTTTTTACCCGACCACCCACGCCGTCTTTGGCGCCATGGCCGACAAAGACCTGCAGCCCATGCTGCAGCGGGTGGGGCCGCTGGTGGACCGCTGGTATTTCACCGACCTGCCCCTGCCGCGGGCCGCATCGGCTGCGGATTTGCAACAGGCCTGGCAGGCGCAAAACACCCGCAAGGACGTGGCGTCCAGCGTGCATGCCGACCCCCAGGCGGCCTTGCAGGTTGCGGTCGCTGCGGCAGACCCGGCTGATAGAATCATTGTCTTTGGTTCCTTCTACACAGTGGGTGGTGTCTTGAAGGACGGCGTTCCCCGTCTGCAAGCCAAACACCTGAGCCCCTGAACACCCTCGCCATGGCCTTTTTCAAGTTCCGATTCCCGGGCAAAGCTCCCGAGGCTGCCACTGAAGGCCTTGCCGCTGCGCCTGGCGAAAGCATGGAAGTTCTGCGCCGCAGGGCACGTCACCGTCTGTTCGGCTCGGTGGTGCTGGTGTTCATTGCGGTGGTGGCATTCCCTCTGCTGTTTGACTCCCAGCCGCGTCCGGTGGCTGTCGATACCCCCATCGTGATCCCAGACCGCAACAGCACGTCGCCTTTGTCGGCGGGTGCATCGGTGCCTGCTGCGCAGGCTCCTGCCAAACCTTTGCTGCCTGCGGCCTCATCGTCGGTGTCATCTTCTCCCGTACCGGCCCAGGCCAGCCTGGAGCCGGGCAAAGAGGAGGTGGTAACGCCGTTGGTGAGCAGCCCAGCTACCCAGGCCGCTGCTGTCCCTGAAACAGTTGGCAAACCGGACAACGCTCCTTCGGCTGCAGCGCCGGTGCCGCAAGCCAGACCCGTAGCCAAGACAGAAACCATCGACAGCGCCAAGTCCGCTGCGGACGGCCAGAAAGCCAAGGCTTTGCTCGAAGGCAAAAGTACTGTCCCCGATCCCGGCAAGGTGATTGTCCAGGTGGGGGCTTTTGCAGACGCCGACAAGGTGCGTGAGGTGCGTCGCAAACTCGAACACGCTGGCCTCAAGACTTACATCCAGTCTGTGGAGGGCAAGGACGGCAAGCGCACCACCCGGGTGAGGGTGGGGCCTTTTGACACCCGAGCCGAGGCCGACAAGGCGGCTGCCCGCATCCGCAAGCTGGATTTGCAGGCCAACGTGATCGCGCTGTGACATGGGCCTGCCGCTGACCGATGGCGTCCTGGGCGGCATTTTGCTGCTGTCACTGGTCGTTGGCGCCTGGCGTGGCCTGGTGCATGAATTGATGTCGCTGGCAGGCTGGGTGGCGGCTTTTGTGCTTGCCCAGTGGTTGGCCGACGACGTCGCGCGCTGGTTGCCTGTCTGGCGTGAGGCAGCTGTCCAGGTGCGTTATGCCCTGTCGTTTGTGCTGGTGTTTGTGGCGAGCATGTTGGCCGCGGCTGTCGTGTCCTGGTTGCTGGGCAAGGTGGTTTCCACGGCTGGTTTGCGGCCGGTGGATCGAAGTCTTGGCGGCATTTTTGGGCTGGCCCGGGGGCTGGTGGTCTTGCTGGTGCTGGCTGTGGTGGTGCATCTGGTGGGCATGCGCAGCGAGCCCTGGTGGCGTGAGTCGCACATGACCCCTGTGCTCGAGTTGCTGCTCGCTGGCATCAAGCCTGTGCTGCCGCAAACCTTGCAGGCCTATCTGCCTTGAGACCCAGCCAGGATCTCTATCTTTATCAATACGTACGGAATGGGTTGAACTATGTGTGGAATTGTGGGGGTGGTCAGCGCCACGCCGGTCAATCAACTGATTTATGACGCCCTGCTGTTGCTGCAGCACCGGGGTCAGGATGCCGCAGGCATCGTGACGCAACTGGACCGCAAGTTCTTCATGCACAAGGCAAAGGGCATGGTGCGTGATGTTTTTCGCACCCGCAACATGCGCGCGCTGCCGGGCAACTGCGGCCTGGGCCAGGTGCGTTACCCCACGGCGGGCAACGCCTTCAGTGAAGAGGAAGCCCAGCCTTTTTATGTGAATGCACCTTTTGGTCTGGTGCTGGTGCACAACGGCAACCTGACCAACGCGCAGGCCCTCAAGACCGAGCTGTTTTCGATCGACCACCGACACATCAACACCGAGAGCGACTCCGAGGTGCTGCTCAATGTGCTCGCGCACGAGCTGGAAAAGACCACGCGCGGCCTGCCGCTCAAGCCGGCCGATGTGTTCGCTGCCGTTCGTGGCGTTAACCAGCGCATCAAGGGCTCGTACGCGGTGATCGCGTTGATTGCCGGCCACGGTCTGCTGGCTTTTCGTGATCCGCATGGCATTCGCCCGCTGTGCATGGGGCGGGGCAAGGATGGCACGGTGATGCTGGCCAGCGAATCGGTCGCCCTGGAGGGCACGATGCACCAGTTCGAACGCGATGTGGCGCCGGGCGAGGCGGTGTTTGTGGACCTGCAAGGCCACGTGCACAGCGAGGTGTGCGCCGAAGGCGCTCAGCTGGATCCCTGCATTTTTGAATTCGTCTACCTGGCCCGCCCCGATTCGACGCTGGACGGTATTTCGGTGTACCAGGCGCGTCTGAATCTGGGTGAGACGCTGGCCAAGCGTGTGATCTCCACCGTGCCGCCCAGCGACATCGATGTGATCATCCCGATCCCCGAGTCGAGCCGCCCCAGCGCCACACAGCTGGCGCACCTGCTGGGCATTCCCTACCGCGAAGGTTTTGTGAAGAACCGCTATGTGGGCCGTACCTTCATCATGCCCGGCCAAGGCGTGCGCAAGAAATCGGTGCGCCAGAAGCTCAACGTGATCACCAGCGAATTCAAGGGGCGCAATGTGCTGCTGGTGGATGACTCCATCGTGCGCGGCACCACCAGCAAGGAAATCGTTCAGATGGCGCGCGATGCCGGGGCCAACAAGGTCTACATGGCCAGTGCTGCACCACCCGTGCGCTTTCCCAATGTGTACGGCATCGACATGCCGACCAAGGAAGAGCTGGTGGCGCACAACCGCAGCGTCGAGGAAATCCGCAACATCATCGGCTGCGATGCCCTGATTTACCAGGATGTGGACGCGATGAAATCGGCAGTGGCCAGTGCACGCACAGCATCCACAGTCGGCAAGTTGCATGGCTTTGACGCTTCGTGCTTTGATGGCGTGTACGTGACCGGCGACGTGTCAGCCGACGACATCGTGCGCATCAATGAAAACCGCCTCAAGGTGGAAGAGGGTGATGCCGACAACTCGCGTCTGGCCTTGCCCAATGCGTCGGAATAAGGCATCGGAGTGAGTGATGACGGCAAAGAAATTACCCGAAGGACTGCACATCGACACGCTGGCCGTGCGCGCCGCGGTTGACAAAAGCCAGTATGGAGAGAACTCGGAAGCGCTGTTCCTGACGTCCAGCTTCATCCAGCCCGACAGCGAGACGGCGGCGCGCCGCTTCTCGGGTCTGGAAGACGGCTACATCTATTCGCGCTTCACCAATCCGACCAACGCCAGCATGGAGCAGCGCCTGGCTGCGTTGGAAGGCGCCGAGGCCTGCATCTCCACATCGAGCGGCATGTCGGCCGTGCTGCTGCTGTGCATGGGCCTGCTCAAGGCCGGTGACCACGTGGTGTGCTCGCAGTCGGTGTTCGGTTCCACGCTCAAACTGATCGGTTCCGAGTTCGCCAAGTTCGGCGTGCAGAGCACCTTTGTGCCGCAGACCGATGTGGCGGCCTGGCAGGCGGCGGTGCAGCCCAACACCAAACTGCTGTTTGCCGAAACGCCCACCAACCCGCTGACCGAGGTGTGCGACATCCGCGCCCTGGCCGACATCGCGCACAACGCGGGTGCCTTGCTGGCCGTGGACAACTGTTTCTGCACGCCTGCACTGCAGCGCCCCATCAGCCTGGGTGCTGACATCGTGGTGCATTCGGGCACCAAGTACCTCGACGGCCAGGGTCGCGTGGTGGCCGGCGCCCTGTGTGCCAGCGAGAAACTGGTCAAGGAAGTCTTCATCCCGGTGATGCGCAGCGCAGGCATGAGCCTGTCGCCGTTCAACGCCTGGGTGGTGCTCAAGGGCATGGAGACGCTGGGCATCCGCATGGAAGCGCAGTCCGCCCGTGCGCTGGCGCTGGCTGCCTGGCTGGAGACGCATCCCAAGGTGGCGCGTGTGTACTACCCCGGCTTGTCCAGCCATCCGCAGCATGCGCTGGCCATGCGCCAGCAGTCCGGTCTGGGTGGGGCGGTGGTGTCCTTTGACGTGGTCGGCGACACGCCCGAAGCGGGTCGTCGCAATGCTTTCCACGTGATCGACAGCACGCAGCTGCTGTCGGTGACCGCCAATCTCGGCGATGTCAAAACCATCATCACGCAACCGGCCAGCACCTCGCATGGCCGCCTGACCGAAGCACAGCGCCTGGCCGCAGGCATCCAGCAGAACCTGATCCGCGTGGCCGTGGGGCTGGAACACCTGGATGATCTCAAGGCCGACCTGCTGCGTGGCCTGGACACCCTTTGACTAGCATGACCAAGATCCGTACCCGCATTGCCCCGTCACCGACGGGTTTCCTGCACCTGGGCACCGCCCGCACTGCGCTGTATTCCTGGGCTTATGCCCGCCACTACGGCGGCGAGTTCGTGCTGCGCATCGAAGACACCGATGTGGCCCGCTCCACTCAGGATTCGGTGGACCAGATCCTGCATTCCATGCACTGGCTGGGCCTGGCCTACGACGAAGGCCCGGTCTACCAGATGCAGCGCCTTCAGCGTTACCAAGCCGTGATCGACCAGATGCTGGCCGCTGGCACCGCCTACCGCTGCTACTGCACACCCGAAGACCTGGAAGCCATGAAGGCCGCGCAGGAAGCGCGTGGCGAAAAGCGTCTGTACGACCGCACCTGGCGTCCCGCGCCAGGCAAGGTGCTGCCGCCCATTCCCGAGGGTGTGAAGCCTGTGATCCGCTTTGCCAATCCGGTCGATGGCGTGGTGAGCTGGGACGATCTGGTCAAGGGCCCGATCAGCATCAGCAACACCGAAATCGACGACCTGATCATCCAGCGTGCCGATGGCGTGCCAACCTACAACTTCGCGGTGGTGGTGGACGACTGGGACATGGCCATCAGCCATGTGTTCCGAGGTGACGAGCACATCAACAACACGCCCTGGCAGATCAACATCTACCGTGCGCTGGGCGCTGCGTTGCCGCAGTTCGGACACCTGCCCGTGATCCTGGGCGACGACGGTCAGAAGCTGTCCAAGCGCCGTGGCGCCGTGGCGGTGTCCAACTACGATGAGGCGGGCTACCTGCCCGAAGCCATGAACAACTACTTGGCCCGTCTGGGCTGGAGCCATGGCGACGACGAAATCTTCAGCCTCGAACAGATGGTGCAGTGGTTCGATGGCACGCACCTGTCCAAGAGCCCGGCGCAGTGGGACGCGGCCAAGCTGTTGTGGGTCAATGCCCAACACCTCAAAGCCATGCCCGATGGCGAGCTGGCCCAGCGGGTGCAGCCTCACCTCAAGGGCCTGGTGACCGATGAGCGGCTGATCGGCATCTGCGGTTTGTTCAAGGACCGCTGCGATACGCTGGTGGCTTTGGCCGGCTGGGTGCGTGCTTTCTACGAAGATGTGCAGCCCAAGGCCGAAGACCTGGCGCAGCATCTGACGCCCGCGGTGGTGCCTGCACTGGATCTGCTGGCGGCCAAACTCCAGAACGTGGAGTGGACAGCATCTGCGATCAGTGCCGCCTTCAAAGAGGTGCTGGCTGAAGCCGGCCTGAAGATGCCGCAGCTGGCCATGCCGGTGCGTGTGCTGGTCATGGGTACGCCGCAGACGCCTTCGGTCGATCAGGTCCTGTTTTTGTGCGGAAGAGAAAAAGTTTTGAGCAGGATTGCAAAACGCTGAAAAACCTGTCTATAATTCGAGTCTCGACACCAACGAGGTGCAACACAAAAGCGAAAGCAATGTGGTGAACCAAATGGGGGTATAGCTCAGCTGGGAGAGCGCTTGCATGGCATGCAAGAGGTCATCGGTTCGATCCCGTTTACCTCCACCAATGTGTCGAACGTTTCGAAAGAAACAGTCCAGGTTATGACCCTATCGTCTAGAGGCCTAGGACATCACCCTTTCACGGTGAGTACCGGGGTTCGAATCCCCGTAGGGTCGCCAAGTTTTGTGGCACTTGGTCAGGTTGCTTTGGCAGCATGGCGAAAGTCACAACCAACTAGGAGTGGTAGTTCAGTTGGTTAGAATACCGGCCTGTCACGCCGGGGGTCGCGGGTTCGAGTCCCGTCCACTCCGCCAAAACTAAAGCCGCTGCTCATGCAGCGGCTTTTTTCATGGGCATCGCTCTTGCTTTTGTAAATGCCCGTGACGCTTGTGAGAAGTTAAAGTAAGCTCACGCCCTTTCTGTTTTCGAAGTTCATGAACGCAGCATTGCCTTCCATTCCTGCCAAGCGGTACTTCACCATCGGTGAAGTGGCTGATTTGTGCGGTGTGAAGACGCATGTCCTGCGGTATTGGGAGCAGGAGTTCACCCAGTTGCGTCCGGTCAAACGCCGTGGCAACCGGCGCTACTACCAGCACCATGAAGTGCTCATGATCCGGCGCATCCGTGATCTGCTATACGAGCAGGGCTTTACCATCAGCGGTGCTCGCAACAAACTGCAGGAATTGGCGCACCAGGACCGTCTGCCCTCAGGGCATGCGTTGCTTGAATCTGGCAGCATGGACGAGGGCGATGCCACGATCTCCGTCGGCAGCCATGAAAGCGTCGAGATCCTTTCGGGCCATTCGGGCGCAGACTTGCTCAGAGAGTTGCAGGAAATCCGTTCGCTGCTCACGATTTGAGGTCAATCTCAAGCTATAATCTATAGCTTCGGCGTGTAGCGCAGCCTGGTAGCGCACTTGCATGGGGTGCAAGGGGTCGCGAGTTCGAATCCCGCCACGCCGACCAAAACGTAAACGGGCCCATCATTGATGGGCCCGTTTTTTTATTGCGGCGTAAAGTTCGGGGGGAACTGATCAGCGCGCGGTCCGCAGCAAGTCCGCCTGGCGCGTTGCCATGATGGCTGCAAAGAATCCGTTGAGCCAGTGCATGCTCAAGGGTTTGGGCATGAAGATGACCCCTTCTGGCAGGCCTCCTCGTGCATTGATTTCTTCCTGTGTCAATGCTGAAACAGCAAGGCATGACATTTTGCTGAACTGGCTGTTGTTGCGCAGGGTGCGCAACAATTCAAAGCCATCGACACCCGGCATGTTCAGATCCGCAATAAGCACGTCGGGCTGGATGCTGGCCATGTCGATCAGTGCTTCAAGGCCCGATGCCATGATGGTGCAATCCAAGGACATGTCACTGCGGGCGGCAAAGTTTTTCAGCATTTCTCTGGCCAGCGGATCATCGTCAACAGCCAGGATCTTGAGCCGCTGATCGGCCTTGGCTGCGGTGATCAGAGGCATGTTTTGCTTGCGCTGGTATTGCAGTATGGAGGGCAAGGAAATGCGTCGGTGACCGCCTTGCGTTTTCCATGCCTGCAATTCGTTCTTCTCGACCAGTGTCTGAATCGTGCCCACGGAAAGGCCCAGCAGTCGGGCTGCATAGGTGGTGCCGCAGTAGTTTTCCAGAGGGTCTTGTGGGTTAGGTATTTGCATGGCATCGATTTTATTTATTGAATACCAAAGATGTCAAATATTTCAAATACCAAAGACAATAAAACTCTTTGCGTGAAGGTCTGCCGTGAGGCCAGTCCCTGTCGTGACAGCTTCAGCGGAGGTGAGCCGCAAAGCCCTGATTAATATTCGGCAAAAGAGGAGACCCACCCCATGCCACGTCACGCCGCCGTCTGGCCAGCCAGGCTGCCCTTGCGCATGAACCCACCTGCCACGCCACTTTGGGCCAATCTGTCCATCAGTGCGTGGCGTTACCCTGAGAAAGCCGCGTTGGTGTTCATGGGCAAGTGCTGGACTTACCGCGAATTGATGGCGGCCAGTGAGCAGATGGCGGGCCATCTGGCGCGTCTAGGGGTCCGCAAGGGTGACCGCGTCCTGCTGGACATGCAGAACTGCCCGCAACTGGTGATCACCCATTTTGCGATCCTGCGCCTGGATGCCGTGGTGGTGCCGGTCAATCCGATGAACAAGGCGCACGAGCTGCAGCACTACATCACCGACCCGGATGTGAAGGTGGGCGTGATCACGGCGGATCTGGCACCTGAACTGGCGCAGGCTAACGCCGAGTTGCCTGAGCAGCAGCGTCTGGCGCACATGGTGGTGACGCAATTCACCGATGTGTTTGATCCGCAGACGCTGGACCCCGCGGAGATGCCATCGGCCTGGAAAGACTGGCTGTTACCGAGACGTGCCTTGCCATCCCTGCCGGGAGGGCAAGTGCATGCCTGGTCCGACTTGATGCAGCAGCCGCACGGCCAGTCGCTGGCCGCAGCACAAGCAGGTTCCGAAGATCTGGCGGTCCTGCCCTACACCAGTGGTACCACGGGGCTGCCCAAAGGCTGCATGCACACCCATGGGACGGTGATGCACAACGCGGTGGCTTCAGGAATGTGGGGTTCCGGCACAGCCGAAAATGTGACCTTGTGTGTGGTTCCGATGTTCCACATCACGGGCATGGTCAGCTTGATGCACGCGAACATCTATCTGGGCGCCACCCTGGTGGTGATGCCCCGCTGGGACCGCGATGTCGCCGGGCACCTGATCTCCAAGTGGAAGGTGACCCACTGGACCAATATCCCGACCATGGTGATCGATTTGCTCGGCAGTCCCCATCTGGAGCAGTATGACCTCAGCAGTCTGGTCTACATCGGCGGCGGGGGGGCCGCCATGCCGCAAGCAGTCGCCCAGCGCCTGCTGGAGCAGTTTGGCCTGCGTTATGTGGAAGGCTATGGGCTAACGGAAACAGCGGCGCCGTCACACACCAATCCGCCGGACCAGCCCAAACAGCAATGTCTGGGCATTCCGTTCATCAGTGTGGACTCGCGTGTGGTGGATCCTGACACGCTCAAGGAGTTGCCGGTGGGTGAATCCGGTGAAATCGTCACGCATGGCCCTCAGGTCTTCAAGGGCTACTGGAAACGTCCAGAGGCCACGGCTGCCGCCTTCTTCGAGATGGACGGCAAAACCTTCTTCCGCACCGGCGACATGGGCCGGGTGGATGAACAAGGCTATTTCTTTATGACCGATCGACTCAAGCGCATGATCAATGCGAGCGGGTTCAAGGTCTGGCCAGCCGAAGTCGAGGCCTTGATGTTCAAGCACCCTGCCATTCAGGAGGCGTGCATCATTGCGACCAAGGATGCGTACCGAGGTGAATCGGTCAAGGCTGTGGTGGTGCTGCGCGCTAGCCACAAAGGGCAAGTGAGCGAGCAGGACATCATCGATTGGTGTCGCGACAACATGGCGGTCTACAAGATTCCTCGCGCCGTCCAGTTTGCCGATGCACTGCCCAAGAGCGGCAGCGGCAAAGTCATGTGGCGTGCCCTGCAGGAAGCCGAGACGGCCGCACAGGGAGGCTGAGGGCATGGGTTTGCGTCTGTCGATCCTGGACCAGTCGGTGGCCACCGCCGGTCGCGGGCACGACGAAACCATCCGCAACACGCTGGCGCTGGCGCAGCAGGCCGAAGCCTGGGGCTACCACCGTTTCTGGGTCAGCGAGCACCACAGCCACCCGAGCATCGTGGGCTCGGCCCCCGAAGTCCTGATGGCGGCGATCGCAGCGCGCACGCAGCGCATCCGCGTCGGCAGCGCTGGCGTGATGCTGCCGCATTACGCACCTTACAAGGTGGCCGAGCAGTTTCGCGTGCTGGACGCGCTGGCGCCCGGGCGCATCGACCTGGGTGTAGGCCGTGCGCCCGGCAGCGATGGCCGCACGGCGCAGGTGCTCAACCCGGACCGTTACGCGTCCGAACGTTTTCCGCAGCAGGTCATGGAGTTGCACGCCTGGGTGCAGGGGCGTGAATTGCCTGCGGGTCACCCGGGGCATGGCATTCACGCTTATCCAGCGGCCGAGACCGAGCCTGCGCTGTGGATGCTGGGCAGTTCGGACTACGGAGCCCAGCTGGCCGCCCATCTGGGGCTGCCTTACGCCTTTGCCTGGTTCATCACCGACGGCCAGGGCGCAGACGAGGCCATGGCCATTTACCGCGAGACCTTCAAGCCCAGCGCAGGCATGAACCGACCGCACGCCATCGTGTGTGTTTGGGCGCTGGCGTCAGACACCGACGAAGAGGCCTGGCATCTGTTTGAAAGCCGTGCCCGTTGGCGCATGGATCGCAACATCGGGCGCTTGGGGCCTTTGCTGCCACCGGGGCAGGCCATGCGCGATTACAGCCCGGCAGAGCAGATCGCTTTGGACAAACTCAAGGCCAATGCCATCGTGGGTTCGGCATCCACCGTCGGCGGTCGGCTGCGGCAGTTGGCCAGGCGGCTGGAAGTGGACGAGGTGGCGGTCATCACATGGACGCACGATCCGCAGGCACAACGCCGCTCTTATGAATTGCTGGCCCGCGAGTTCTCTCTGGCGTCGCAAGGTCAATCGGCCTGATCTACAGTCCGGGCCATTCTTCTTTCCCACAATTTCAAGGACCACACCATGTTCCGCACCGCGATTGCCGGCAGCCTGCCCAAACCCGCCTGGCTGGCCGAAACCCACAAGCTCTGGCCGCAATGGAAGGACCAGGGCGACGAGCTGCTGCAGGCCAAGGCCGACGCCACGCTGTTGTGGGTCAAGTTGCAGGAGGATGCGGGCCTGGAGGTGATTGGCGATGGTGAGCAGGCACGCCAGCACTTCGTGCACGGTTTTCTCGAACAGGTCGAGGGCATCGACTTCGAGAACAAGGTCAAGATGGGCATCCGCAACAACCGCTACGATGCCATGGTGCCGCAGGTGGTGGCGCCGCTGCGCCTCAAGGGCCGGGTGCATGCCTTTGAAGCGCAGCTCACGCGGGCCCACACAACCAAGAAAGTCAAGTTCACCTTGCCCGGCCCGATGACCATTGTGGATACCGTGGCCGATCGTTTTTACGGCGACAAGGTCAAGATGGCGATGGCTTTTGCCGAGCTGCTGAATCAGGAGGCGCTGGCTCTGCAAGCCGATGGCGTGGACATCGTGCAATTCGACGAGCCGGCCTTCAACGTCTACATGGAAGAGGCCGCCGACTGGGGTGTGAAGGCACTGGAGCGCGCCGCCCAGGGTCTGACCTGCACGACCGCCGTGCACATCTGTTACGGCTACGGCATCCAGGCCAACATCGACTGGAAAAACACGCTGGGCCACGAGTGGCGCCAGTACGAAAAGGTGTTCCCGGCACTGGCCAAGAGCAGCATCGACCAGGTCAGTCTGGAGTGTTTCCATTCGCATGTGCCGCCCGACCTGATGAAGCTGCTCGAAGGCAAGGACGTGATGGTCGGCGTGATCGATGTGGCCAGCGAGGAGATCGAAACGCCCGAGCAGGTGGCTGACACCATCGGCCTGGCACTGCAGTTCGTGCCTAAACAGCACCTGATCGCCTGCACCAACTGTGGCCTGGCGCCCATGGACCGTGCCGTGGCCGAAGCCAAGCTCAAGGCGCTGGCAGAGGGGGCCAAACTGGCGGCCAGGCGCTATGGCTGACGGTCTGTCGAGTCTTTCGGGGGCTGCAGGTAGAGCCGGTCTGACCACGTGGCCAGCCATTGCGGCTTGAAGGCCACCAGGATCGCCGCCATCAGTCCGGTGAGGAAGGCGTCACCCCAGGCCATCAGCCATTGGGCGACCAGGGACAGACCTGTGCTCACTTCTTCACTTGGAGGTCCTGTCAGTGTCTGGAGGGTGCGTGAAGCAAACAGGCAAAGCGCCGTGCCCAGAAAACCCCTGCCCAGGATGTAGATGAACGGGTGATGCGGTAGCCAGCGGCGCAAGCTGGCGCCCAAGCCCAAGGCCAGTGTGGCAGGCAAGATGCCCAGAAAGAACAGGTCACGCACCTGAGCGTCCAGGGTTTGGGGGGCCAGCCAGTCACCGATCAGGCTGACTGCCAGCAACACCCAGACGGCCAGTGGCCAGCCCACACACAGCAGAACAAGCACCGCACCACTCAGCTGCAGTTGCAGTGGCATGGCATGCAGGCGCGGCAGTGCCCAGAACCAGGGTAGCACCACCAGCGCGGCCAGCAGAGGTGTCCACAGCTCGGCTTGTGCGAGCTGACGCCAAGGGCGCATCAACAAGGCGGCAGCCAGACCGGTACCGATCAGGGTGCCCATCCAGAACGTGTCCACAGTGCAGGCGACAGGAAGTTGGGAAAAGTGGGTCAGCTTAACGGTGGTCTTGCCCACAAGGCTTGATGCAGGTCATGCCTGATGGGCAGCAAGTGCCCATTGCGGCGTTATGCTTGCGCTTTTGCCAAGACCGCTGATCACCATGCCCGAACGCAAGTTGCCACCGCCCCTGACGCCTGCAGACCAGCTGGACGCTACACTGCGGCAGCAAGGCTATGCGGTGCTGTCGCCGGCCAGCGTGTGTGCGCTGGCAGGTGTGTGCCTTTCGGATTTACAGGCGCTGGAGCCGTCGTGGAACGATTTGCCACCCGACGCGTACCTCAAGGATGGAGGCCGCTATCGCCGTCGCCGCCATGCCAGCCTGGAGGTGTCGGGCGCTGCTGTCCATCAGGTGCCGCACCGTGCACATTGGCAGCCCCTGTCTTACAACGCTTTGCATGGGGGCATGCAACGCTGGTTCGAGCCCATGGCTGTCGAGGTGCTGGCGCGACCGGTCTGGCAGGCCTTGCTGCGCTGGCTGGGGCAGGTCGCTTCCCGTATTCAGGGACAGCAGACCTGGTACACCGAGGCCCACCAGTTCCGGATCGACACCACCGACGGCATTGGCCGACCCACGCCCGAAGGGGCGCACCGCGATGGCGTGGACTGGGTGGCGGTGTTTCTCGTGGGACGACACGGCATCAAAGGCGGTGAGACCCGCGTCTTCGATGTGGACAGTCCGCGCGGCCAGCGTTTCACGCTGACCGAGCCCTGGTCACTGCTCTTGCTGGACGACCAGCGAGTGATCCATGAAACCACCCCGATCCAGCCGGTCGAAGGTGAAGGCTGGCGCGACACCCTGGTGGTCACGTTGCGTGCAGGCGGTTTTCTGGATGATCCGGCTCCGGCCCTGAAGGCCTGAGGTGCCTGTCGCGTTTCAGATTTCGAAATTGTCGATCAGTCGGGTGTTGCCCAGACGGGCGGCGCCCAGCACCACCAGCGCATCACCAGCTTGAGGCGCTTGCAGGTCTTCGCGACGACGAACCGTCAGGTAGTCCGGTTGCCAGCCGCGCTGGCGCAGGCCTTCCATGGCCTTGGCTTCCAGGGCGTGCAAGTGGGTGGACAGCGCATTCGCGGCAGCCAGTGCATCGCGCCCCAGTGCCCGCAGGGCCATTGAAAGCTGTACCGCTTCGGTCCGCTCGGACTCGCTCAGATAACCATTGCGTGAGCTCAGGGCCAGTCCGTCTTCGGCGCGGCAGGTGTCCACGCCCACGATCTCGATCGGCAACGCGAACTGCCGCACCATCTGACGGATCACCATCAGTTGCTGGTAGTCCTTTTTGCCGAACACGGCCACGCCCTGGACCTTGCCCGCAAACACGCTCATGAACAGCTTCATGACCACGGTGGACACGCCGGTGAAAAAGCCGGGGCGGAACTGGCCTTCCAGAATGTCGCCCAGGGCCGGATCGGCATGCACCTTGACGGTTTGTGGCTGGGGGTAGAGGTCGGTTTCGCGCGGGGCGAACACCACATCACAACCGTTGGCTTCGAGCTTGGTGCAGTCGGCCTCGAAGGTGCGGGGATAGCTGTCAAAGTCTTCGTGCGGCAGGAACTGCAGGCGGTTGACGAAGATGCTGGCCACGGTTTTGTCGCCACGCGACTGGGCCTCGCGCACCAGGCGCAGGTGGCCGTCGTGCAGGTTACCCATGGTGGGGACAAAAGACGGTTTGTGGCTGGCGCCAAGAGCAACGCGGAGTTCATCGATGGAGCGGACGATCTGCATGGTTCACCAGGCGTGGAGTGCGTTGTCGGGGAAGCTGCCGTCCTTGACGGCGCTCACGTAGGCGCGCATGGCGTCGAGCACACTGCCCTGGCCTTGCATGAAATTGCGCACAAATTTCGGGTTCTTGCCGAGGTTGATGCCCAGCATGTCGTGCATCACCAGCACCTGGCCGGCTGTGTCCTTGCCGGCCCCGATGCCAATGGTGTGGCAGCGGGGCAGTTTTTCGGTCAGTTGCGCTGACAGGGCGGCGGGTACCATTTCCAGCACCAGCATGCTGGCCCCCGCGTCCTGCAGGGCCAGCGCGTCTCGTTCAAGCGCACGGGCAGATTCTTCGCCGCGGCCTTGCACGCGGTAGCCACCCAGTGCATGCACGGTCTGGGGGGTCAGGCCCAGATGGGCACAGACCGGGATGCCGCGTTCGACCAGAAATCGCACCGTCTCGGTGGTCCAGCCGCCGCCTTCGAGCTTGACCATGTGGGCACCAGCCTGCATCAGCGCAGTGGCGCTGCGCAGCGCCTGCTCGCGCGATTCCTGATAGCTGCCAAAGGGCAGGTCACCAATGATCCAGCAGGTGCCCTGAACGCGGCGGATACCGCGTGCCACGCTTTCGGTGTGGTAGCACATGGTCTCCAGCGTCACCCCCACGGTGCTGGGCAGACCCTGACAGACCATGCCCAGCGAATCACCCACCAGAATGCACTCGACGCCGGCAGCATCGGCCACGGCGGCAAAGGTGGCGTCGTAGGCGGTGAGCATGGTGATTTTTTCGCCGCGTTCGCGCATCTCGGCCAGACGCGGCAGGCTCACGGGCTTGCGCGCCGCCACGGGCGATGCGGGTGGCAGGGTTCCATAAGGGGTGGCAGTGGTCATGGCCGATGCAGTGGGGTTGGATGAAGTGGCGGGCAGGGTGCCGCGCTGAACATTCAGTTGGGCGTGTAGGCGAGCCGGACGTAAATTGGCGCAAAGGCCTCGGCCTGGGTGATTTCGATCAGTGTTTCCTTGGCCAGCTCTAGCAGGGCGATGAAGGTCACCACCAGTACCGGCACACCCTGTGTAGGGTCGAACAGGTGCTCGAACTCGATGAACTTGCGCCCCTGCAACTTGCGCAGCACGATGCTCATGTGTTCACGCACGCTCAGTTCCTCGCGGCTGATCTTGTGATGCTGAACCAGTTGCGCACGCTTGAGGATGTCGCGCCACGCCTCCTGCAGCTCGTCCATGCTGACATCCGGAAAGCGCGGCTGCAGGCTTTGTTCGATGTAGACCTGCGCCTTGAGGAAGTCGCGCCCGTATTGCGGTATTTCGTTGAGTTGCGCAGAGGCCAGCTTGATCTGCTCGTATTCGAGCAGGCGACGCACCAGCTCGGCACGCGGGTCCTCGGCCTCTTCACCATCGGCCACCTTTTTGGGAGGCAGCAGCATGCGGGACTTGATCTCGATGAGCATGGCCGCCATCAGCAGGTATTCGGCGGCCAGTTCCAGGTTGCGGGCCCGGATTTCGTCGACATAGCTCAGGTATTGCCGGGTCACGCCGGCCATCGGGATGTCGAGGATGTTGAAATTCTGCTTGCGGATCAGGTAGAGCAGCAGGTCCAGCGGGCCTTCGAAAGCTTCGAGAAAAATCTCCAGCGCATCGGGCGGGATGTAGAGGTCATTGGGCAGGCTGAACAGCGGCTCGCCATACAGCCGGGCCACGGCCACATGATCCACCACTTCGGGCATGGGGGCACCAGACGGCTCGAGCGGATCGGGCAACTCGGCAGGCTCGGTGGTGTTACTCATGCGGGCTCAGCAGGACGGGCTGTCTCTGGGGGCTCAAGCCTGTGTCTGGTAGACGTAGGGCTTCTGGGCCACTCGGGCGGCCTTGAACTGCGCCTGGTTTTCGCGGTCCACCTGTTTGTCCCACAGCAGGGCGCGGCCCTGGCGCTGTTGGGCTTCGAGCTCGGGCTTGCTGGCCTTGAGCTGTTTGATGAACTGGGTGGTGTCGGACTCGTAGTCGGCGCGGCGGAACAGGCCCATGGTGTTTTCCTTGGAAGGCTGACAAAGCACGCAGACGCAGCTGCGCGTAAATCGTGCATTTTAACGGGCCGGGTCGGGGGCAAGACCCAGCGCGTGGGTCAGGCCGGCGGCCAGATCGGGCTCCAGCCTCCCCTCCAGATGCTCAATCAGACCGCTGCGACGGGCGATGTCCAGAGGCTGGTGCATCAAGCCGCAGACGATCAGATGGATTTGTTTTTTTCGACAGGTGTGGATCAGATTCATCAGGGCGTCGGCACCCGAGGAGTCCACATAGATCAGGTTCTTGAGGTCCAGCACGAGCACGGGCTTGTGCAACTGGTCTTCGATGGCTTCGACCAGCTTGACCGCACCGAAGAACAGGGCGCCATACAGCCGCCAGGCCTGGATGTGGTCTTCGTGGCCGGCCAGCACCGGGTGGTCGATGGCGCCCACCGCCTCGCTGCGGCTGAGGCTGGAGATGCGGTAGATGAACGTCAGGCAGGCCGCGATCAGGCCCACTTCGACGGCCACTGTGAGGTCGAACACCACGGTCAGAAAAAACACCGCCAGCAGGGTCAGCCGGTAGGGCATGCGGTACTGACGCAGGTGCAGAAATTCACGCCATTCCCCCATGTTCCAGGCCACGAACATCAGGATGGCGGCCAGCGCGGCCAGCGGGATGTGGTTGGCCAGAGGGGCCGCGACCAGGACCACGGCCAGCAAGGTCAGTGCATGGACCATGCCGGCCACGGGCGTGCGGGCGCCGCTTTTCACGTTGGTCACGGTGCGGGCAATGGTGCCGGTGGCCGGCATGCCACCGAAGAAAGGGGTGACGAAATTGGCGATGCCCTGGGCCATCAGCTCCTGGTTGGGGTTGTGGCGGTCTTCGGTCAGGCCATCGGCGATGCGGGCGCACAGCAGCGATTCGATCGCCCCCAGCAAAGCCAAGGTCATGGTGGGCATGAACAGGAAGCGTGCGGAATCCCAGCTGAATTCGGGCCATTGCAGGTGCGGCAAGCTGGCCGGGATGCCGCCGAATTTGCTTCCGATCGTGTCCACCGGCAGCGACAGGCCTGCGGTGGCCAAAGTGGCAAACAGCAATGCGATGATGGAGCCAGGAATGGTGCTCAGCCACTGGTAACGGGTGTTTTCGAGCCGGCGGCCCAGCCGCATCCAGCCCACCAGCAGGGACAGCGAGCCCAGTGCCACCAGCAGGGCGGCCAGGTTGAGGGTGTGCAGATGGGCGGACAAAGTGTGCAACATGCCAAAAAAATCGGCGGGCATCGCGTTGATCTTCAGGCCCAGGAAGTCCTTGATCTGCGAGAGCATGATCAGCACCGCAATGCCATTGGTGAAGCCGATCACCACCGCCACGGGGATGAAGCGAATCAACGTACCGAGCCGGAACAACCCCATCAGGAACAGGACGGCGCCCGACATGGCCGTGGCCAGGATCAGGTTGGCCAGGCCGTAGCGTTCCAGAATGCCGTAGACGATGACGATGAAAGCCCCGGCGGGGCCACCGATCTGTACCCGGCTGCCACCCAGCGCCGAAATCAGAAAGCCTGCGACGATGGCGGTGAACAGTCCGGCCTCTGGCTTGAGCCCGGAAGCAATCGCAAAGGCCATGGCCAGTGGCAGCGCCACCACGCCGACGGTGACGCCGGCGCCCACGTCACGCACGAGCGTGGCACGGTCATAACCAGACAGGCAGTCGAGGAGTTTGGGACGAAAGAGGGAAGTGTCCAGCTTCATCGTGGGGGGAGTATGCACCAGCCGACCCACATGAAACTGTCACGCACTGCCTTTGTCATTGCCCGGCTTGACCGGGGAATCGATGGATCCTCGGTGCAAGCCCGAGGATGACGCATGACAGGTTGGAGGAAGGCACGATTGCCGCGCTCAGTGGATGCGCATGCCCGGTTTGGCGCCTGGCCAGGGGTGCAGCACGTAAATGCCTGGTTCGGCTTTTTCGTCGGCATGGCTGGCGGCCAGCACCATGCCTTCGGAGACACCGAACTTCATCTTGCGCGGCGCCAGGTTGGCCACCATCACCGTCAGCTTGCCCACCAGGTCTTCGGGCTTGTACATGCTGGCGATACCGGAGAACACATTGCGCGTGCGGCCCTCGCCCACGTCCAGCGTCAGGCGCAGCAGCTTGGTCGAGCCTTCCACGGCTTCGCATTGAACGATCTGGGCGATGCGCAGGTCGATTTTGGCGAAATCGTCGATGGAGATGACCGGGGCGATCTCTTCGCCGCCCGGAATGACTTTCTCTGGCTCGGGTGCAGCAGGAGCTTCAAACAGTGCATCCAGCATCTTGGGGTCGACACGTTGCATCAGGTGTTTGTACTCGCCAATGGCATGACCGGCGCCCAGGGGCTGGCTGGCGTTGGCAAAGGTCATGGGGCCGATGTTCAGGAAAGCCTCGACCTGCGCGGCCAGACTTGGCAGCACCGGCTTGAGCAGCACGGTCAGCACCCGGAAGGCTTCGATGCAGGTGCTGCACACATCGTGCAGGCGGCCTTCCATGCCTTCTTTTTTGGCCAGTTCCCAGGGCTTGTTGGCGTCCACGTATTCGTTGACGCGGTCGGTCAGCGCCATCACATCGCGCAGGGCCTTGGCGTAGTCGCGCTCGGCCAGCAGCTCGGCAATCGGGGCGATGCCGTCACGCAGGTGTGAAAGCAGGGCGTCGCCGTCGGCCGAGACCTCGCCCAGCAGGCCGCCAAAGCGCTTGGCGATGAAGCCTGCCGAGCGGCTGGCGATGTTGACGTACTTGCCGATCAGGTCCGAGTTGACGCGGGCCATGAAATCGTCGGGGTTGAAGTCCACGTCTTCGTTGCGGCCGTTGAGCTTGGCGGCGATGTAGTAGCGCAGCCACTCGGGGTTCATGCCCAGGCTCAGGTATTTCAGCGGGTCCAGACCGGTGCCGCGGCTCTTGCTCATCTTCTCGCCGCTCACCGTCAGGAAGCCGTGCACGAAGACCGCGTTGGGCACCTTGCGGCCGGAAAAATGCAGCATGGCTGGCCAGAACAGGGTGTGGAAAGTGATGATGTCCTTGCCGATGAAGTGGTACTGCTCCACTTTCGGGTCGGCCATGAAGGCGTCAAAGTCCCGGCCGGTCTTATCGAAGTAGTTTTTCAGCGAAGCCAGGTAGCCGATCGGTGCGTCCAGCCACACGTAAAAGTACTTGCCAGGGGCATCAGGGATTTCGATGCCGAAATAGGGTGCATCGCGTGAAATGTCCCAGTCGCCCATCTTGGGCTTGCCGTCTTCGCCGGGTTCGATCCACTCGGCGATCTTGTTGAGTACCTCGGCCTGCACGGCGCCGCTGTTGGTCCACTGGGCCAGGAAGTCCAGGCAGCGCTGGTCGGAGAGTTTGAAGAAGAAGTGTTCGGAGGTGCGCAGCACCGGCGTGGCGCCGGACAAGGCGGAATAGGGGTTCTTGAGTTCGGTCGGGGCGTAGACCGCGCCGCAGCTTTCGCAGTTGTCGCCGTACTGGTCCTTGGCACCGCACTTGGGGCATTCGCCCTTGATGAAGCGGTCGGGCAGGAACATGCCCTTGTCGGGGTCGTAGAACTGCTCGATGGTGCGGCTCTCGATCAGACCGTTCTGTTTGAGCGACAGGTAAATTTCCTTGGCCAGTTCGTGGTTCTCGGGGCCGTCGGTGCTGTGCCAGTTGTCAAAGGCGATATGAAAGCCGTCCAGATAGGGCTTGCGGCCAGCGGCAATGTTGGCCACGAACTGCTGGGGTGTGATGCCGGCTTT